>JALVAD010000118.1 GCA_027011385.1 Saprospiraceae bacterium
ATATTATATTTTTTATACAAACTCTATTTATTTAATAGACGTTTGAAATCTATAAATCGTTGGTGAAAATGAAGGAGAAATCAAAAAAACTACAATTTAGCGCTAACACTTGTTTTGATTATGATAGCTCTTTCGTATAGCGAACTACAATAGTGACGATAAGAATCAATTTCAAATCTGAAGGGTTTTCTTACTAATATTACCTTGATACCATCATCCCAACGATTAATCCTCCACAATCTCTAATACAGTGACAAAAGAGGCAAATTTATTATTGAATTTATTATTGAGCTGAGTCCTCAAATCGATTAGATTTTCCTCTTTTTGAAATACATCAAAGTAAATACTATCTATTTTAAACTGTAGTGCATAAGTTTTACCGTCTGGATTATCATCTTCTATTTTGCTCAATATTAAATCTTTGGAGTGTTGAGACTCTTTAATAGCAGCTATATAATGGCTTTTGAACCAGTCCAGCCATTCATTATGACTATTGTGATCCACTATGAATGTCTCGTTTATCAATAGTGTTTTCATGTCTTTACTGTACATTTTCACCGCTTAATTGTCTGTATTTTTTCCTTGCCTCTACCGCTAATGTGCTGCTGTCATAATCCAAAAACAGTTTCTCGTATAGCACCTTTGCCGAATTGACATCGCCGAATGCATTCTCGTAAAGCTCTGCCAATTCAAAAATAGCATTATCTGCACGAAGTTCATCAGGATATTTCTCTATGATTTGCTCATACATTTTTTTTGCCAATTCATATCTTTTTTGCTTTTTAAAGATATGAGCTTTGAGATACCAAATATCATCTTCCAGATTATTTTTTGGAAACAAGAAATTAATCGAATCCAAGGTAGAAATAGCCTTGTCAAATTTATTTTGGTAAATCAATAATTCCGATTTTGCATACATTTGCAATGGAGCAGTGACAGAATCTTCTCCAATCGCTTCGGTAATAAAAACAGAAGATTCAATGGCGTCATTTGAGATAAGCTTTGAAGTTGCGGGTTTCAAAATATCAAAGATAATTTGAGCCCATTCAAAATCCCCGTTGTAATAGTACAATTTTGCGTTTTTATACCTGGCTAATTCACCCAATTCTCCTTCTTTAAAATCTTTGTCTACTTGGGAGTAAAGCAAAGATGACTCCCAAATCTCCCCCTTCAACATATAGAGATCACCCAGAACGATTTTAGCTTTTGCCCTGTAATTCTTGTTTATATAATTTCTTTTTATAAGATCTTTTAGTGTATTGATTCCTTTGTCGATATTGTGAAGATTAAATGCTTCAAGTTTTGCCAATTCTATCACCAAATCAGCTGTTTGATCACCAATACCATAGTCCTCAATAAATTTATTGTACTGTTTTTCTATATCCAAAAAATCTTCATGAGTCGTAGCTGTATCTTTTACGAGTATTTCGCTTGTAATATTAAGATAACGCCTTATTGATTGCATCAAATATGGGTTATTTCTCCTTTTATTTTCGATGATATATTGATATGATTTTGCAGCAGTTGCATATTGTTCAGCTTTATATGCATCTTGTGCGAATTTGAATACTCTAGAACCATTTTCACCAAATCTTCTGTCTATCGCTATTATTTGTCTTCTCGCTTTTTCATATTCACCTAATTGGAGATATACCCAACTCAACACATCAATCATTGAGATATTATCAGGGTTTTCTTGAATATTCTCAACCAGTTTATTCCTTAGTAAAGTCATTTTATCTCTTGACAAAGATTTTGACAATTTACTTTTTATGTTTTGCCCACTATATTTATTATCCGACTTCTTCAGATATGCGATATAGTAATCTATCATATTATTATAATCGTTTTGAAGAGCATAAATCTCTCCAAGATACATCAAAAAAAGTATATTATCATCAACTTTTTCCACTCCTGCTTCATAGGCTTTTTTAGCATAGTCATAATATGAATATTCCTTAAATGCATTTGCTAGTTTTATGATTTGGATTTTATTCGAACCGATTTTGCGGATAGCTTTTTCGTATAATTTATTAGCTTTTTCAGGTTTGTTCAATTTTTCATAAAGATATCCTTCATGCACCAATAGATATATTTTATCAGGCTTAGTCTTTAGCTGATCCTTAATAGCGTCAATTGCTTCTTCATACCGTTCATCAAACATTAAACTTTTATAATAATACACAAAGTACATATCATTATAATTGTTTTCGATATAAAGCTTTTTGTAAAGTGGTGCAGCTTTTTCATACTCCCCGTTATTGAAATAATTCGCTGCAAGTTTACTCAGTTGAGCATTTGCTGCAGTGTAAAAACCAATAATATATATTAAAGTCAATATTATCCTCTTCATCATAATGTATAAGTGTTATAAGTACAGGGTAATACCAAAATAACTCTAATAATTTATTTAAAATAGTCTACCCTTGATTAGCCACTAGTCAAAGACGCTTAGCTTCAAGTTTGTACTAACGATTTAATAATTGTTTTATTGTAAGAAAATTGAAAAGAGGATTGAAATTTGTGAATACAAAGTATTTATTCTATTTTCACCTAAATTAATTAAAAATCAAGTAATATGCACAAGCCAATTTCAATATTAAAAGTATTGTTCTTACTGATATTCATATCCGTTAATTCTGCTTCAGCCCAAACCGGGATTAAGCAAATGATAAAAAGGTCTTTGGATGAAAAGTCGGTACTGAAGCTCAATAATTATCAAATTGAAGATACTCCTGCAAAACTTGACAGGATCAAACTGAAATTCAGGAATAGCGGATTAGGAGAAAGGCTTGTTTATGATAATACTAAAGGCTCGGAGTCAGAACTTTTTGCCGCAATTAATCCGGTTGATTCAAATAATATAGTAGTCGGCGTAATACATTTTGCTTATAATCAATTCTCAGAATCACCATTGAGTATTTCCTTGTATTACACTAATGATTTTGGAGATACATGGCAAAAAAGCGATTTTAATGGCGTATTGGATAAATCTTTAGTATCAGTAGGTGGAGGAGATCCCGTCTTGGTTTTTGATAAACAGGGAAATCTTCATCTGACTTACCTTTTGATTGTAATAACTGATTTGTTAAACTCTAAATTAAATGAGTTTGTTTATCATGCAATATCAAAGGACGGTGGTATAACATGGAAAGCTGACACCTATTTCAAAAGCGCACAGTTCAGATATTTAGATTTGGAAGGAATTGATAAATTTTTAGATAAACAATGGATGGTTGCCGACTTTACATCATCTCCTTATTCAGGAAATGTATATATGGCTTATGTCGATTTCAATATTCAAGATACATCGATAAATATGATGATAGATGTCATCGAACCTGACGATACTGTTTTTTCATACCATCCTGTCCAAGTGAGCAATGATAGTTTTAAATTTGTTCAATATGCGTCTTTGGATATAGACAATTCCGGCAATTTGTATTTTGGATTTGTCGGTTCCTATGATTCTATTAAATACAATTTTTATAATTGTGTTTCAATAGATGGCGGTAAAACATTTAGCGAACCTCGAAAAATCAGTGAATTGTATTTTCCGGGTTTTACCATGGGAGCTGAAAGAAGTACTATAGTTGGGATTGCCGCTCGTTATTTCCCCAGTCCCTATATCGCTATTGACAAAAGTGATGGGAAACATTCAGGCAGGATTTATGCAACTTGGACTTGTCCCGGAATAGACACTATTGAAGAGACAGGCTCGGATATCTATCTAAGCTATTCTGACGATGGAGGAGAAGCTTGGGCAAATCCGATTATTATCAATAACGACTCATTACCTAACTCAGATCAGTTTTATTCAAACTTGGAGATTAATTCAAAAGGAATTCCGATAGTTTGCTTCTATGATAAAAGAGGCGACAACAACAATAGGAATACTCAATACTTTATTTCCTATGCACTAAACCCGGAAAACCTTAACTTTGACACTCAATTTTCAATGACAGAATCTTCAAGCGATTTCTCTAAAATTGGAAATAAATCAAATGGATTTGGAATTGGAGAATACAATAAAACTATCTCAACCGGAAGTTTTGCTCTACCCTTTTGGTCAGATGGAAGAAAAAATACAGGAGATGTAAATGTATATATGGCAATTATTCCTTTGGATGGAAAAGAATATACAACAGCGATAAAAAATATAAGTATCATTCCTGATAATATTTCAGAAATTTTGATTAGCCCAAATCCAAATAACGGATTTTTCAGCCTGAGCTATAATCTTAGAAAAACTTCTAATGTTTCTATTGATGTTTTTGATATTTCAGGTAAAAAAATATACGCAGGTGAAGTATCCAAAATGAGTAGAGGAATACATTCCCAAAGCATTGATTTGACCGGTTACGGAAAAGGTGTTTTTATTGTAAAAATCAAGATGGATTTCGGTATTTTGAGCAAAAAGATAATCGTGAACTAAATCTTTTTTCAAATTATTTGTATTTTATTTTATTTTGTCGTTATTTTGCACATATGTTCATAATATAGAAATATGTCAAGGCACAAAAAAGATAGAATAGTAAGTAACCCTCCTTTATTTAACAGCTTTAAACCAATGGGAGTTGAAGGGAAGCATTTGCATAGTGTATTTATGAGCATAGACGAATACGAGGCAATAAGATTGGCTGATTTTCTGGGCTTAAACCACGAAAAAGCCGCCATTGAAATGGAAATTTCAAGATCCACTTTTACCAGACTCATTGAGAGGGCAAGGAAAAAATTATCCCAAATGCTCGTAAAAGGGAATAAACTCAATATAGAAGGAGGAAATATTCATTTTAAACAAAATATTATAAAATGCAATAATTGTGGGCATATGTTCAAAATAGATATAAAAACTAGTTTAGATATCTGCCCTAATTGTGAAACAAGTGATTTATTTAATATTGCCGGAAGTTTCGGACATGGAAAATGCTGTTTTATAATAAAATAAAAAATAAACACATGAAAAAAGCAAATAATTATTTTCATCATGATGATGGTCATCATCACGGTGGAGGACATCACGGAGATGGGAGACATCACGGAGAAGGAGTCCATCACAAAAACAGAACCGGAGGTGGTTTTGGTCCAAATGGATTATGTGTCTGCTTAAAATGCGGATATTCTATGAAACACCAGAGAGGAATAAAGTGTACAACATTGAAATGTCCTGATTGTGGACATGTTTTGGCTAGAAAAGAACTGGTAGATCAAAAAAAGGCAAATAAAAATCAAAACCGTTAGATGCAGGAAATTATTAGCAAAGTCATAAAGGAGAGTTTTATTATAACGGGTTTTATATTTGTTATGATGATGGTTATTGAATATATCAATGTTCAGACCAGCGGTCTGTGGAAAAACTACATCACAGGGAATAAATGGAAGCAGTATGTGATTGCGGCAATCTTGGGAGCAATTCCGGGTTGTCTCGGAGCTTATACCGCAGTGGCTTTATTTTCACATAGGTTATTTACCCTTGGGGCTATTGTCACCACTATGATTGCTACGAGTGGCGATGAAGCATTTGTAATGTTCGCAATGATTCCTTCAAAAGCTATGATTATCACTATTACTTTGATTATTGCAGGAGTTTTGGCGGGATATCTTACAGACAAATTTGTAAAAAACAAGAGTATTCAAAAAGATTTTGGCGAAAATGATTTCCCTCTCCATGAACATGAAAAATGTGAATGTTACAATCCCAATATATTAAAAACAAATATATTTAATCCCTCGACAAAAAGGATTATTATCAGTTTTTTGATTTTGCTCCTAATCACAATCATAGGTACAGGTGTAGTTATGAACGATGCTCCCTTATGGATAAAACTTACAGTAATCGCAACAGCTTTATTTTCACTATTTGTTGTGACTACAGTCCCTGAACATTTTATAAAGGAGCATATTTGGGCTCATATTATTAAAGTGCATTTACCAAATATTTTTCTTTGGACTTTTGGGACGATGCTTATCGTAAATATATTGCTCTTTTACGTAAACATTGATACTTACATTAATGACAATATGATATTGGTGTTGTTATTTGCCGTATTAATCGGTATTATTCCTCAATCAGGACCACATTTGGTCTTTCTCACATTATTTACCCAAGGCACAATTCCTATGAGCATCTTAATAGCTAGTTCTATCTCACAAGACGGACACGGTATGTTGCCATTATTGGCAGAATCAAAAAAATCATTTTTTATAGTTAAATTGATAAATATTGTTGTGGCTCTGATAGCAGGTTATGGACTTCTTGCATTGGGATATTGAAGCTTTGCACTTACAAGAAGCGAGGTCAGAGACACTCGTTTATCAGATTGAGTTAAAAAACACAGACATAACTTGTCCCGCGATACATCGGAAGCCTAGCTATGGCGAATATTTTTAACGAAAATATTGGAAAATTAAAATTTAATATATGCGTCATTTTAGAGTTTAATTGGTATTATACATATAAAATCCTTTCTAATAAATTCATCATTTTTAAGCAGAAATTTTGATGCTTAGCCTTATTATTAGAAAAAACTAAATTTATATTATATGTAATCGGTATCCCCATATAAAGCTGCGTTATATCTTCTATAGAGATATCCTTATCCCAAATACCCATATCAATTCCTTCTTTTATTATAGTCCCAACTAATTCGCGTTGAGAATTAAAGATATGATTCAATTTTGTCATCATTTCTTTATCATCAGAATGTGAAGCTTCAGTAAAGAGCAAAATAGTTATACCTTTATGTTCAGTAAGGTAAGTAATATTAGAACATAAGAATTTGAAAAGTTTTTTGTTTGGCGCAAGCTTGCTGTTTGTAATTTTTTTTAAATCTCCAATCATATCAGTAGTCACATCATCAATAATAGAGATTATTATGTCTTTCTTTGTTTTAAAATGTCTAAAAATAGCCCCTTCACTCAAACCGGTATATTTTGCCACATTTTTTGTTGAAATAGATTTAATTCCCTCCTTGCTTATGATTTTCAAAATGGCTTGTTTGATTTCTACTTTCCTTATCTCCGTCGGTTTTCTAGTCATATTTGTAATTTGTAGCAAATTTAATGAAAATTATTTGAATATCTTGAAGTTTATTTGAATGGGTGCATTTAATTTTTTCGCATTGAAGGTTGATTTTCCTGCTTATTGGCACATCTGCCCCCTCATCCATCCTGCAAAAGCTTTGCGCTCCCCCTAATAATTTCTCTTCACTTTGTTACGAAAAATGATAGGGGGATGACTGAACGGTTTTGATTTTTGATAGTGAAAGAACCTGTGCATCAGCACAGGAGTAGTGCATTTTTACAAAAAGCGAGGTCAGAGACACTCGCTTAGTTATACAGATTGATATCTCTTTATAGAGAATGTTTAAATACCATTGGAAAAGCAGCATTAAAAGCCTTTGCTTGTTTTTGTGATTCCTTAAAATTCTGATTTTCGACCGCTTTGATCCACGCTTGATAACTTTTGTCTAAAGCAATAAATTCTGTATTGAATTCTGCATCATTTTTTTGCTTTTGTTTAGCAATTACCATATTATAAATTGCAGGAATTTTTTTAATATTCATAATTGCTCCTTTTGTATTTCCTGCATTTATCATAAAATTAGTAATTGAAATTTGCATATTCCACATAAACATAACATCGGTTAAATCCAACGTGCCGTTTATCATATGCATTTTGTTAAATGTCTTGCAAAATCCTGAGCAATTCATTATTGCTGCTTTGTAATCACTGCGTTTGACACGTTCTGAAAGAATATCAACCACATCTTTTAATTGGAAGAAATATGAAGCAAACATTGGATCTTTAGCATATTCCTTTGGTGTATTTTTAACATAAAGTTTTTGCAATGAAGATATTTCTTCTTTTAGTCCGTCAAGACTTTTTAAGATCTTCACATTGTCTTTTGCCTTTTTGCTTTTAATCATTCCACAGCTTTTAAAAATGTCACCGTGAAGTTTTGTCATATCCTTATCAAAGGATTTTTGTGCTATGCTTATATTGCTTAATGCAAATATAAAAAGCACTATGTAAATCATTTTTTTCATTGTATTAAATTTTAAGTGTTAATAATTAATTTAGTTTAGTCACCGGATAAATACCTTACCCGATGACTTTTAAGTTCTTATTTCTTTAATCAAGCTTCTATATTTTTTGTATCATCCTTATCAACTATATATGCAAACATCGGTACATAGATGAGAGTTAATAGCGTTCCAATCAACAAACCACCAACTGCAACATCTGCTAATGGACTCAATCGTTCCAATCCAACAGCTTGTTCCAAAGCGATAGGTATCATACCTGCTATTGTACCAAAAGCAGTCATCATTACCGGACGGAAACGAACTCGTACACTCTCAATAGCACTTTCATAAGGTGTTTCACCACTTTCTCTGTATTTTTGGTAGAAATCAATCAGTAGTACGGCATTTTTTATTATTATTCCAAAAAGCAATAAGATACCCAACATACTTGGCATACAACTTGGTTTGTGAAACAATAACATACCCCAAGCTGCACCGATCAATGATAGAGGTAGAACCAATATCATAATCAATGACATCTTGACTGAACGATAGATTGCAATCAAAACCATTATCAGAATTAATATCCCCAATGCAATAGCTTTCATCATTCGTTTAAAACTGTCATTTATTTGTGTGATGTCACCTTCTTGCGTGATGACAACGTCTCCGTTATCAGCTTTTATTTTCTTCAATTGCTTTTCAGCATCCTCAGTCAAATGAGTTATAGGTCGTTTTGAACGGTATCCGCCAACATCAAGGCTATAAAGCATTTTATCCCGTTCGATTTTTGCATAAGTCAATCTTTTGGAAATTTTAGCAAATGTTTCCATTGGCACATCACCCATTTTAGTTTTGATAGGCAGTAACCTCAATGTTTGTTCATTCTGACTGAATTTACCCTTCATATACAACCGAACCATCTGTGTGTTTAGAGATTGAAGATTAGCATTTAAGCCTACTACTTGCCCTTTTACCGGAATTTGCATAGCTATTTGGTATGGAGTGATCCCGTAACTCAAAGCTTTATTTTCATCAATATCCAAGACGATTTCCGAAAAATCCTTGTCCCAACTTCGCGATACTGAAGTCATGCCCTTTACTTGTTTAATAGCATCTTCAATACTATAAGATTTTTCTGCTAAGCCATCTACAACCGCAGATTTAATACGGACATTTAGTGGGGCCTTTATAGATGAAAGTGCTGTTGCACCAAAATCAAAAACATCAAGTTTTTTTATGCCCTCCAAGCTTGAAAGTTTGTTGCGCAAAGTATCTTCAATAGTCCACATATCCATCTTACGACTAAATCTATCTACACAGTTTATAGTAATAGTAGCCTCAGCCGGTAAATTTCCACTTCCTAAACTCAATACCCCTGCTTCAGTGCCAAAGGCTACTGAACTACGTGTCACATAATCTTGGTTGTGCAGCCATTCAAGGAAAGGAGCAATCTTATTCTCTGCACTTTCGACAGTTTCATTGGAACTAAAAGCTACTTGAGCTTTGATAATTCCTGTATCCATTGGTGGCATTGCATCTTTACCAATTACAGGCATAATAGTTTTCATACTAAAAACCAAAAGAAATAAAACACTTAAAATAAGAATACTTCGACGGAGAAACTTTAGTTTACCATTTGAAAACTTTATCACATTCACATAGGGTTCTACTAATCTCCCGATACTATTGTCATATATTTTGTCAAACCATCTTTCTATTTTACCTTTTTTAGTGCCATTTTTGTATAAAACTTCTAAAAGTTTCGGTATAAAAGTTATAGACAAGAAAAATGAAATCAATAATGCGATAATAAGAGTAAAAATCAAAGGTTTAAAAATCTTTTCAGGAAAACCACCTATAAACATCAATGGAAATACAATAGCGATAGTGGCAAGAGTTCCCGACCAAATAGGTCCAACCACTTCTTTTGTACCCACCTGAATAGCTGTTTGCAAATCTTCGCCTAATTCCTTTAAATGCCTTTCAATATTTTCCAGCACCACAACAGCATTGTCCGTTAATAATCCCAAAGCTAGAATAATAGCTGTATAGATTACGATATTTAAGCTTCCTCCTGTAAGCCAAATAACAGCAAGTGTTGAAAAAAATACCATTGGAATGGTAATAGCGGCGGCGGCTATAGCTTTGAAGTTTCCAAGAAAAAACATTATTACCAATAAAGTAAAAATGATAGCATCCCTCAAAGCAACTAACATATTATCATTTGACAATTCGATTAAATCCCTTTGCGTATCTGATATTTCAAAGTTGAGGTTAGGGTATTTTGCTTGCATTTCCTTCATTTCTGCCCGTGCAGCTTTTGAAACAGAGAGCACACTACCCGATGGAGAACGCTGAATAGACATCGCGATTGCATCTTTTCCGTTTCCAACATAGCCGCTACGGCGTTTCATAAATCCCCATTTAACATCTGCGATATCGTCCAAATGAACATTTGGCATAACACTTAATTGCTTCAATTTTTCAATCTCATCTCTCTCTCCATAAAAAGTGATAGTATAAAAACTATTTTCACCTTTGACAAAACCAATAGGCATATCTCGGTTAAGAGTTTGCAAAGCTTTGGCTATTTTGTCAAAATCAATATTATACTTTTTGGCTTTGAATGGATCAACCTCAATATTTATAGCGCTTTGATATCCTCCAAATACTTCTACGTTTCCAATCTCGGGATTACTTAGAAGATGTGGCTTTAGGTAACTATCTGTAATTTTTCTGATATCAGCTAAATCGATATTATTATTTTTGGGCGATATGGAGATAATATCCACAGGTAGCGTGAAATCACCGGCTGTATAAATAGCAGGATTGGCATTTTTAGGTAATTTACCCTTGGCAATTGATAGTGCATTTGCGACATCAACTGCAGCAGCATTTAAACTTTTCTTATAGCCGAATTCTGCTTTTACAATTGAGAAATTGGCTACATTTATCGAACTGATATCTGTCACTAAACCCAATCTTGAAATCTCTTGTTCGATGGGTTTAGATACGGTATTTGCCGCTACTTGTGCTGTCGCTCCCGGAACACTCGTAATCACAATTACTTGTGGGGGATTAGCATCAGGAAATAAGTTTTTTGGCAAAGTAATCAATGCAATTACGCCAATAATGAAAAATCCAACAATTATTGAATATAGCGTATATGGTCGTTTATAGAAATAATCAAACATAATTTTTTAATTTTTAACTTTCAATGAAACTCCTGTTAATAATTTCAACAATATATCTTGCTTTGCAATGACAATTTCTCTCCCCAATAAATCTTGATTGCTGATTAAAATACCTTGTTCACCATTCTCTACAATATTTACTTCCTCTGGATTTGCTTCGTTATCTTTCCTAATCAATACATAATCTTTCCCATTCCTATTGATGACTGCATCAAAAGGAAGAAGTATTCCTTTGCCATTAAATAGCTCGACATCTACTTCTAATCTGTCACCACTTGTCATATTAGATATATCGGTGTAAGCTTTGTATTCTGCCAATCCGTGAAAAGTGCTGTTGAGAGCTGTTGTGCTAAATTGCTTACCGTTTAGTTCGACACCCTGAACGCTCATATCAGTAGGAACTCTTACCAAAAGGTAAAATCCATTGTCTGATTTTAAATTGGCTATGGGATGTCCGGGCATTGCCATATCCCCGGTATTAACCATAGTTTTTGAGATAATACCCTTGACAGGAGATTTTATATTGGCATAACTCAACATATTATGAAGTTCATTTAATTTCTGATTCAAAGCTTCTTTTTTAGAACGCAATTCCGATATTTTGCTCTCTTCTTTTTGAGATTGCTCTATTGATGCTCCATCAACTTTAATCAATTCCAAAGTTCTGTTATGCGTTGCTTCCATATTTTTCAGACCAACTTCAAGAGCAGTCAATTGTGATTTAACACTATTGATATTGCTTATGAAGCTTGTATTGTCCAGCTTGATTATAACTTCACCTTTATTGATTTTTGAGCCACTTGGCTTGATATAATCAACCCTAGCTGCGATTTTTGACGACATCATTACGTCTTGGTCATTTTGTACAATAGCTAGATATGGAAGAGTCAACTTTATGCTATCTTCTTTGACTTTATATGTTGTCACTACTACATCGTAACTTTTTGCCAAAGGAGCATTAGCATCTCTGTTTTGAGCTTTTTTAATGGCGAATTTACCCCCAATTACCAAAGCAGCAATAATTA
>JALVAD010000119.1 GCA_027011385.1 Saprospiraceae bacterium
GAAGATATTCTTCCTTATATAAACTGTAAATTACAAATAAAGAAACTACTTCAATCAAAAGAAGAGCTATTAAAATAATTGACCTCTTTCGCTCACTTTTAAGTATTTCCTTATCGTATATTCTATCAAAAGACTCCATAGTTATATTATTTAAAATACAAAGATAGTAAACATTAACTAACTTATCAAATATTATAAAGAATTAAATGAAAATAGATAGGTAAAACTTTCGAGGGATGCCAAAGACCTGTCCTTTGAAATAGGCTTCGCCTAAATTGTAAATTTATTTCACTGGGTCTGCATTGTAATGATGATAATGTACAGGGGAACTTCTTGGCTCTCGAAAAACCGTACGACAAAATTATCGTACGATAATTTTGTCGTACCTTGCAAAATACTTATAAGTGACGTTGCAAATCACCTAAAAAATCTTCCAATCTATAGACCCAAACATCCTTATTTAATGGATACATCTGTCGTACAGGAGCAATGACATAAGTTTCATCCGGTTGCAAAACTTCTATTGCCCGCCAAAATCCTTTGGTCAGCTTAGGACTTGCTGACGTTTTTATTTCAATAGCAATCCAAGTATACAAATAAATCGTGCAAATTCAAAGTTTAACTTTGAATTTACACGATTTATTCATTATTTTCTTGTTTTTTTCTAAAAACAATAGATTGAAATTATCTAAACTTCGTACTTTTACCGCTCAGATAACTAGAAATATACCAAAGATATATCATAGAAAAAGACAAAAAGGCAATTTATGATTTACCTAAGGAACAAAGATTGTTTTTTCAAGAACATATTTTAAAATAAAATGCAGATACATAAATGAATCTCAAAAACCAACTATACAAAATTTGTCTTGACAATATCAATAAACGGATTTCGACTATCGAAAGGAGACTAAACGCTATGGCAGAAGCGCGCAATAGCGAAACAAAGTGCGTGGTAGGGGACAAACACGAGACCGGGCGAACAATGATGCATCTTGAAGAAGAAAAAACCAGAATGCAATATATGCAGGTTGATAGTGAATAACAAAATCTGCTGAAAATTGATATCGATAAGGATTTTGACAGGGTAGAATCCGGGGCTTTGGTAAGTACAAATACGGGGGATTATTTTTTTACAATTGGTATTGGGAGAGTTATATTGGACGAGAAAACATATTATTGCATCTCTCAAGCTTCTCCTATTGGTACAAAAATGATTGGGAAAACTATTGGAGACACTATTGTGTTTAATAATAAGTCAATCGAAATAAAAGATATACTGTAATGACATCAAAAATAGCAAAACTTATAGTTACAGCACTTGGTACCGGCTATGTTCCAAAAGCACCTGGGACAGCCGGATCGATATTTGGAGTTATATTCTTATATTTTTTTAATGTTTTCTTGCACTGGCAAACAGAGAATTATTTCACGATTCTTTTATTAAATTTTGCTTTGATTATCATTATATTTTTTATCGGAGTATGGGCAACTAAGAAAGTTCATCAAGAGTGGAAGCACGATTCCGGAAAGATAGTTATCGATGAGGTAGTTGGTATTTTCATCACCTTGATAGCAGCACCTTTAGATTGGAGATATTACCTATTGGGATTGATACTATTTAGAATTTTTGATATTTGGAAACCGCTTTTGATACGAAAAATAGATAATCTACATTCAGATTGGAGTGTGATGCTGGATGATGTACTAGCCGGAATTTATAGTTTTATTGTTATGATGATTATTATTTCTTTGGCTTAGATGTTTCCTACTACCCTAGTGTCAAGTCAAGCATACTCTTTCATGCCAAGTATTCGTTCTTTTTGCCGATAACTGCATAAATAATTTCCACCATAACTTGTTCAGCCTTTGTGGAAGCTATAGCTAATGTCATTTATTTTACAAATCAACCAAAAGATATCAAAAAAATACTATTTCTTCAATTCTTTTATTATATTTGTGAGTTAATATTAACTAATCTATTATTTATAAATACAAATTTGAAATTATGAAAGGAAAAAATAACATCGCAATTGGTTTTTTGGTTATGGGATTATTCATGGCTTATGGTTTCTTACTTATCTATTTAAGAGATTTTGCTCCTGATAAGGCTGCTTGGATTGACTCTTATATCAAAGGAGAACATTTTGAAAGTAGGCTTGCTCATGTACATGGTAACTTGTTCTCTCTATTAAATGTAGTGATAGGCTATTTATTATTACATTTCAATTCACGATTAAAAAACACAAATGTAATATCTTGGTTAGCAATAATCGGAATTTTAATGCCGGTTGGGATATTAGCAGAAATCTACTTTAGTGCTCCTCCATTTTTAGTACTTATTGGAGCAATATCAATGACAATTTCAGTTATATGGTTAGGTTTTTCCTTTCTGAAATTATCATCTGAGAAATAAGATTTAATGCCAAAATAAATTTTGTTATTTATACACCTATATCGGTCTCGCCGTACGCACAGTGGCAAATATGCTAACTGTCAGCGTTTTGACACGTAGCAATGTTAAATTTTAGGAGAATTTCTTCGAAATTCTGTGAAAATTTGCCATTCCGTCATATCACTTGTTAGTGAGCGTATTTAATTTTGCGCTTATACTTTATTTTACTTTAGGACAAACTAATTTAGGATTAAATCCTTCTGTCTTAATCGCAATTTAGGCTTATTTAATTTCTTGATAGATTGTTTGACTCTTCTTCTTGTTTCATTTTGCAAATAAGTAGGAATTAATTTTTGTAATTTTATATTTAAAACCCTATGAATAATTATCAAGTCTTTAAGAGAAAATTGAGTAACACCGTTGATTAATTCTGACATATAAGATTTATTATGATCAAGTAATATTCCTAAATCTTGTTGAGTCATATCATAGCTTTTAAGTTTTAGCCTAATTATTTCTTTGCGATTTTGAATAAATTTCCTTTCAATTTCTACTAATTCTTCTGCCTTTTCGGCTTCTTCAACTTGCGCAATAGTTATACTTTTATCATCTGACCAATTTTTCTCTTCATATTTATGTATTAAATCAATTAGTTTAATATGAATTGGAACTAAACTTTTATCCTCTTTTGCTAACAATCTTAATTTTCGGTCAAACATAAGAGCTTTCTGCAAATCGTATTCACTATCCAATTGTTTAATTTCAATAATTTCCTTAATATTTATTATTTCTTTCATTATTTAGATTTAAATCCATTCGTTATCTCTCAACCATTTTTTTATTGTATTTCGATTATTTTTAAAAGTTAAAATGTATTTTTTATGAGATCCAACCCAAATAATCCTTGCGTATTTATCATAATCAAATACGACAAGAATCATAGTTCTATAATTACTTATGTTAAAAAAATAAAACCCGTTACTATGAATAGAATCTGCATCAGGTCGTTCTTTTTTAATTTCTATTTGTGAATTCCAATCACTATTTTCAATATCTGATATTAATTTATCAATTGCCTTAATAAGTTTTACATTTCCTCTATTTTTATTTTTGAGCCTCATTAGAAGCTGCTTATTCGTAAGAATCACAATTTACTTTCTTGCAAATATACAAAGTTCTAGTTATATTGGAACTATTATTCAGATATTTTTATTGTTTTTAATATATTATATTATTATGAAATTGAATTTTTATAGATAACAC
>JALVAD010000120.1 GCA_027011385.1 Saprospiraceae bacterium
GTATCAAACACTTATAAAAAAGAAAAAAGGTGACAGTAAGAATCAATTTAAAATTTGATGTGTTTTCTTGCAGACACTATATATATTTGATACCTTTGTACCATGTTATATTTAGTACCAACACCTATAGGCAATTTACAAGATATAACCTTTCGTGCAATAGAGATATTAAAAGGCGTCGACAAAATTTTAGCTGAAGATACAAGAGTTACTAAAAAACTTCTTTTGCACTATAATATAGAAAGACCTCTCATGTCTTATCATACACATAATGAGCATAAAATAACAGAAAATATAATTTCTTATCTCAGTTCCGGGGAAAACCTTGCATTGGTTTCTGATGCCGGTACACCGGGTATTTCCGATCCCGGATATCTATTGATTAAAGCATGTCATGAAAATAACATAAAGGTAGTGTCTTTGCCTGGCGCTTCTGCATCTATTACTGCAATAGCCGGGTCAGGTTTGCCTTCCAATAGATTTCATTTCGAAGGGTTTTTGCCTCATAAAAAAGGGAGGAATAAGCGTTGGGAGTTTTTAAAAGATTATCCTTACTCTATTATTATATATGAATCTCCTTTTAGAGTAGTTAAACTATTAAAAGAAATTTGTGAGAATTTAGGAGACGATAGGAGAGTGTCGATAGCCAGAGAATTAACAAAAATATATGAAGAAATAGAGTTGAAAACTTGTAAAGAACATTTGGATTTATATTTGGAAAAACAAAAAATCAAAGGTGAGTTTGTGGTGATTGTAAGTCCGAAAAATGAAAAATAAACAACACACTATTAATAAACTTTAACATAAAAAAAATGGACAGAATAACAACACTGGATGAATTTATCATCGATAAACAGAAAGACTTTTCTTTTGCAACCGGAGAATTATCAGGGTTACTTAGGGACATTGGTGTAGCTGCAAAAATAGTAAACAGAGAGGTTAATAGAGCTGGATTAGTAAATATATTAGGTCTTGAAGGAGGCAAAAATAAAACGGGCGATGATGTGCAAAAATTGGATATGTTTGCTAATGATAAATTGATAGATTATCTTAAAAATAGTGGCGAATGCTCCGGTATTGCATCTGAAGAACTAGAAAGTTTCGTTAAACTCCCCACAAAAGAAGGAAAAGAGGCAAAATACGTTGTAGTTGTTGATCCTCTTGATGGTTCTTCAAATATTGATGTAAATGTTTCAGTTGGTACTATTTTTGGCATATACAGAAGGATATCGGATCATGGGAAGGAATGTGAATTGAAAGATTTTTTGCAAGAAGGAAATAAGCTGGTGGCTGCGGGTTTTGTTTTATATGGAACATCCACAATATTGATGTATACCACGGGGAATGGTGTAAATGGATTTACTCTAGATCCATCATTAGGTGAATTTTGTTTGTCGCATCAGAATATTAAAATTCCTGATGAGGGTAAATATTATTCTGTAAATCAAGGATATTATCTTCAGTTTGATTTGGAAATGAGGAGGTATATCGACCATTGTTCTGATACAAAAAGAAGTTTGAGATATATAGGAAGTATGGTGTCTGATATACATAGAAATATAATAAAAGGTGGAATATTTTTATATCCTAATTCAAGAAAAAATCCTTTGGGCAAATTAAGACTGCTTTATGAATGCAATCCAATGGCTTTGATCGTGGAACAGGCAGGAGGAAAGGCCATTAATACGAACTTGGAACGGATCTTAGATATAAATCCTACGAGTTTGCATCAAAAAAGTCCAATTATAATTGGGTCAAAATCTATGGTTGATGAATTTGAAACTTTTGTGAGGAAATATACGCCAAATGGTGAAAATATCTAGCTATATATTTTTTCTTATTAAAAATAGGACTATTTAAACTAATTTTAAATTAAATAACCGTATATTTGCTGATTATATTGAGTGAAATTTAGTGTGGTTATTTTTTAGAGCTATGTAGCTTCAGATTTTCGCTAAGAATTATACATTAACAATTAAAAGAAAGTGTTTTGAGAATTAAGATAGGTTTAGTCTGGTTTAGACATGATTTGAGATTGGCTGATAATATGGCTTTGACAGAAGCGACAAGTCAGTGTGATGTTGTTCTTCCTGTATTTGTTTTTGATGAGAGAATGTTCAATGAGAAATCCGAATATGGATTTAGGAAAATAGGCGTTCAACGTGCGAAGTTTTTAATAGAATCAGTTGCCAACTTGAGAAAATCATTTGCTGAACGAAATATTGAATTGATAATTAGATATGGAAAAACAGAGGAGGTGATTTATAATATTGCAAGTCAGATTAGATCAACTTGGGTCTATTGTAATAGAGAAAGAACACCTGATGAAGAAAAAATTCAAGATACGCTAGAAACAAAACTATGGCAAATAGGGCAAGAACTTAGATATTCTAGAGGTAAAATGCTTTATCATACTGGTGATTTACCCTTTCCTATTCGTCACACTCCTGATACTTATGCTGCTTTTTATAGAGAAGTGGGAAAAATAGTTCCGGTTAGGAAACCACTTCCAATACCTGATAAGATATTACCATATATGGGTAATGTGCCATCAGAGTCAATACCTACACTTGAAGAATTGGGATATTCTAAGGATGAGATTGAAGGACATATTTCTACATTCAAGGGAGGTGAGTTTACTGGACTAAAAATGCTGGATGATTTCATTAAATCTCATTTCAAAGTTAAATCTCTAAGTCTTAAAAAGAAGAAAGAGCATAAAGTGCTGGTAACTCATATGAGTCCGTATTTGAATGTCGGATGCATATCTCCAAAAACAGTATATAATGCCATAAATAAATTTATGGGTAATAAATACCATAAGAATAGAGCAAACTGTATAGTTCATGGCTTGATGCGTAGAGATTATTTGAAATTGATTGAGAAAAAATATAAAGAGAAAGTTTTTGAATTTGGAGGTATTAGAAATTCTAATCCTGTGGGATTAAGTGATGATATGGAAAGATTTGAAATTTGGAAAAATGCTTTGACAGGGGTACCAATAGTAGATGCTTTTATGAGGGAGTTAAATACGACTGGTTTTATCTCATTTGAAGGAAGAAGGATTTTATCTCAATTTCTTATCGAAGAATTAAAAGTGAATTGGAGAATTGGAGCTGAATACTTTCAGTCGGTATTGGTAGATTATAATGCTTGTAGCAATTGGGGAAATTGGAATATAGTGGCTGGAGTAGGATATGATGCAAAAGAAGATCGTTATTGCAATTTTATTACTAAGTCCAAAAAACTTGATCCTAAGGGGGAATATATCAGAAAATGGATTCCCGAATTAAGTCCTGTAAAAGATAATTTTATTCATGAACCTGATAAAATGTCAAAAGAACAGTTGGAGCAGTTACATATAGAACTTGGGGAAGACTATCCTGGTCCTGTTGTAGAGACAGACAGATGGGTGTAGATACAATTAATCAAAAATAAGTATATAGGTCTTGCGCAAATATTTTTTTAGATTTAGCCAAAATAAAGCGATAAAATAAAAAATAATAGGGGAACCAAGAGTTAAAAATGAGGTATAAATAAAATACAGCCTCATTTTGCTACTTTGGATACCAAATTTCTCGCCTAAGTATGCAAACACACCAAATGTAGACCTTTCTGCTCTATTTTTTATCCAATCATTCATATAATTATCTTATAA
>JALVAD010000121.1 GCA_027011385.1 Saprospiraceae bacterium
GCATACTCGGTATTATCTTTAAATATGTAGATGAATTTTGGATTAAGTCTTTCCTTTTTTCTTTCCAACTTGCTGCTTACACTATCTATTTCTGTCATTAACTGAAAAGAATTGAGAAGATCCTTTCTCTTAGAGAAAAAATGTCCTGACCCTTTTTTATTAAATTCTGACATGTCAAATACTTTAGTAAGAGTGTCAAAATGAGTACGCATAAGAGGATAGGTCTTGTTCTTCTTTTGCCCTGTATTCTTCTTTTGCTTTTCGACATATTGATAGCCGTTAAAAAGCTTCATGACAAAATAATTTCCATCTTTAGTAGTGAAGATTTTTCCCCTTTTTGCAGTAGTAATATTGTATTTCTCATTGCTGCGATCAAGAACATCATATAGTTTTATATCCTCTAGATCCTCTCCGTTTTTGTCCTTTTTGTTTACTTGTATAGCATAGCCATGAAAATCTTTATTGAATACTTTTTCAAGGATATTTAAAGTTGGTTTTTTCTTTCTTATCTCAGTAAATAATTTCAAAAAATTGTACTGTGCTTTTGGTTTGAAATAATTGGAAACGGAAAGAGAAAAGAAAAAAGTAAGTAAAGCTATGATAAAGCCGGGTTTCATTATTCGCAACAAGGAGATCCCAGCTGTTTTCATGCTTGATAGCTCGTACTTCTCCGAAAGGTTTCCGTAAACCATTACTGAAGATATCAATATTGTTATTGGGACAGCCATTGGAATAAGTGCAATGCTATAGTAAAATATAAGTTGAATGAAATCAAAAGTAGAAAATCCTTTGCCTGCAAATTCGTCTATGTATTTCCACATAAATTGCATCACCAATACAAATTCTGCAACCAAAAATGATACGAGATACGGGGATATAAAACTCTTAATAATATATTTATCAATTATTTTCACTAAGTAAAAAGTATTTTCTTAATCCTGTTTTTTGTTATGAGGAAATCAAATATATGAGACTAACGGATATTTTGATTATTTCTTGTGTAGTATGTATACCTGTTTCTAGAAGCCTCTATATAAAAAAATAGAGCTTGTACATTTACAAGCTCTGTCTTATTTGTGACCTTACTCACAGTACCGAAGGTGGGAATCGAACCCACACGATATTGCTACCACTGGATTTTGAGTCCAGCGCGTCTACCAATTCCGCCACTTCGGCATATAATTTATCTCTTGACTTCTCAAAAGGGATGCAAAGGTAATAACATTTATTATTATTGCAAAATTTATTTAAAATAATTTCCGAATATCATTTCCAAGAGCAAAAATCATCAAAGCTATCAAAAGGAAAAAGCCTATTGTTGTCGCTATCTCCACTACCTTATCACTTGGTTTTCTCCTTGTGATCATTTCATATATCACAAATACAGCGTGCCCACCATCCAATCCAGGGATCGGCAGTAGATTTAAGAAAGCAAGTAAAAGTGATAACATTCCGGTCATAGTCCAAAACCTTTGTGCATTCCAGGTATCCCCAAACATTTTACCCATTGAGATAACGCTACCTACGCTATCCTTAGCTTTTATTTTGCCTGTAAATATCTTTCCAAAGGCCTTAACTTGCCCTGATATAAAGTTCCAAGACCTTTTGATACCTATAGGAATAGATTGAGCCAGAGTATATTTCTCATATTTTATATCATAATAGTGATCAGGTCCATAAGGCGCAATGCCCAACATACTATCATCTCCCAAAGTCGCTCTTACTTGAACCGTATCTTTACTATTCCTTAGAACTGTAACAGTTATTTCAGCATTAGGATTATTTTTTATGTACTTACGGGCATCATTTTCCCAAATTGCTTCTTTCCCATTTACCCTTATGATTTTATCACCGGCTTTTAATCCGGCTTTTTCCGCAGGGCTATCCTTGGAAACAGATTGAATAGTGAAAGGAATCCTGTAACTAAAAATGTAATTATCTTTTGCTTTTACTAAAACTGAAGCAGCGTCTTCCGGTAAAGTGATTTCATGTGGTTTTCCATTTCTTTCTACTTTAATTGTTTTGATATCATCTAAGATAATCGAAGTTACGAATTTGCCTTTGTCAAATTTTTCAAAGGGCTTGTTTCCTATACTTAATATTTTATCTCCGTCCTTTAATCCTATTTTTTCACCTACGCTATCAACTGTAATTCCATAAGTAACGTTTTCATTGGGAATATACGAACTACCGTAATGATAAGTCAATGCGATAAAAATAACCACTCCAAGTATTACATTAACAATAATACCACCAAGCATAATAATAAGCCTTTGCCAAGTTGGTTTAGCTCTGAATTCCCAAGGTTGAACCTCTCCTTTTAGTTGCTCCTTGTCAAAACTTTCATCAATCATTCCCGCTATTTTTACATAGCCTCCAAATGGAAGCCACCCAAGCCCGTATTCAGTTTCTCCCTTCTTAAATTTGAAAATAGAAAACCAAGGATTGAAGAATAAATAAAACTTCTCTACTTTGGTCTTGAAGAACTTTGCAGCAGCAAAATGCCCTCCCTCGTGTAATATTACCAGTAAACTTAGACTTAATATGACTTGTAATGTTGTTGTTAATACTCCCATTTATTATTTCTGTTGTGATTTTTATCTATTTAAAGCTGTCACGAATTACCTACAATTAACCACTGAACTCTAATATTGTTCAGATTGATTTTTAAAATTTGCGCAAAGGTAATTATTATCATTGGGTTTTTGGTTATATGACAGCGAATGATTTAGTGAGATTAAAACAAAAAACAAGTATATGCTAATACTATAAGACCTTTCAAGAGTGTTTTCAACAGCAAATGATATGGTGATAAGTTTCATGAAACTTAGAAAGAAAGGATCTTTTCCAGCTCTTTTATCAAATACTGGGAAATAATTGCCAACAATAAATAACAGCAAACCCAAAATCCAGGAAGAGGATAGAATAAACAAGATTTGGTTGTGAGGATATTTGAATCTTAAAATTTTATCCGGAAATAATGTTTTGTATCTCTTGATGCTTTCGGTTTTAAATTTTCAACTCCAATTCCAAAGAGCTTGTGCTTTTTAAAAATATCATACCCTGTTTTCCATGGATAAAACCTTTCGGAATCCGAGTAACTTTTCCCCTTTCCATTGATATGCATTTTATAATCATATCTAGCGTAATCAATCTTATTTTTGAAACTGTCGTTGAAGTAATATGAATAAATAGGGAAGACAAATTAAAAAGTATTTATCAATAATATCACTCCTTTCTTTTGATACCGATTACATTTTGGGATTGAGTAGAGTAAAAGAATGTATACAATGTTTAAGATATTATGGTGCTTCCACTCTAAAAGGTTAGAACTGATAAATTCCGATAAAACAACTAAACTAAATATCAAAGTTATCGCAATATATTGTATGGAATGAGAGAATCCTTTGAGTTTTTTTTTAACTGTTCGCATATTTATATTGATTCCATTCTTAAACTCATTATCCACAAATGCAATGAGAAAAATCAATACTATTGAGATTGTAAGTCAAGTTTTTGAATACAAAACAGATATTAAACATATGGTTAGTATTATCTCTATGAATTTGGATTTTATATCGATATTTTTATTTGTTTGCATCTTGATTAAAAACGAC
>JALVAD010000122.1 GCA_027011385.1 Saprospiraceae bacterium
ATAATAATTAATATAATTTTATTTAATATATGTATATTTGCTCCACTAAATTACTAAAATGCCATATACACCGTTTTTAATAGGGATAACAGGGGGGAGTGGTTCCGGTAAAACCACATTTATCAATAAACTTAAAGAACAGTTTAGTGATGATGAAGTTTGTGTAATATCCCAAGATGATTATTACAAACCCAGAAATCAGCAATTAACTGATGACAATGGTATTAAAAACTTTGATCTCCCAGAGTCAATTGAATTCAATCAACTTTCAGTAGATATAAAAAAACTACTTCATCATCAAATTGTGCAACGTGAAGAATACACTTTTAATAATGTTTTAAAAGAAGCAAAAATCAAAACCTTTAAACCGGCACCTATTATTATCATTGAAGGACTTTTTGTTTTTTATTTTGAAAAACTTTTAGATAAACAATTTGACTTAAGAGTATTTATCAATGCGATGGACAACTTAAGAGTTATTAGACGTATAAAAAGAGATAGAATTGAAAGAAATTATCCTCTTGAAGATGTCCTGTATAGATATGAAAACCATGTTATGCCTTCATACGAACAATTTATTGAGCCATTTATAAGACGTGCAGATATAATTGTAAATAACAATAAAGATTTTGATATAGCTCTTGAAGTTTTCAAAGGGTTTATAAGAAATTATCTCAGCAAATTAAAACCTGAAAATAAATAGAAATTCTAAAACTTTTCACATTTTTATACGTTATACCAAATGAATATCCCGAATCTTTAGATTAGTCTAAAGGTTCTTATTTTGAAGCTTCTTTTTTTAAAACATTTGGGGTGCTTATGTAGCTGAGATTATACCCACTGAACCTGCCCGGATAATTCCGGAAAGGGAAATGTTAATCTCCTCCTTACTGCTCCTACTTAAATTATAAAAAAATATGAAAAAAAAATTCGTAACATTTATCATGTTAATTCTTTTTTCGTTTAATGCTACTTCTCAATATAGTATAGCAGGAGATATCACTGACGATTCCGGTAATACAATACCTTTTGCTCAAGTATTTCTCCATGGAACAGAGTATTCAATAGAGTCTGATGAAAATGGACATTTTGAATTAAAAGAAATAGAATTAGGACAATACTTGCTTAAAGTAACAATTATAGGTTATGACGAATTTGAAAAATCCTTATTTTTAGATAAAGATGTCAATTTGTCCATTATATTAACAAAGAAATATATCAAATTAAATGATATTTATATTAATGCAACCAGAGTTTCAGACAAAATGCCCTTTTCATATAAAAATATCGATAAAGAAAAGATCAAAGAAAATAACACAGGAGAAGATATCCCATATTTATTAAAACATACTCCTTCCGTTGTTACTACTTCAGATGCAGGAGCCGGAATTGGCTATACAGGAATAAGGATAAGAGGTACTGACCCTACAAGAATAAATGTCACGATAAACGGAATACCACTAAATGACCCCGAATCGCAGCAAGTTTATTGGGTGGATTTACCAGATTTGGCGGGTTCTGTTGAGAGTATCCAGATACAGAGAGGTGTTGGTAGCTCTACAAATGGCGCAGGTGCTTTTGGCGCATCTGTCAATATAAAAACAGAAAATATAAATTCAAACCCCTATTTATCTCTTGATGGAACATTGGGAAGCTATAATACAAAAAGATTTTCCGCCAAAGCAGGCACGGGTCTGATGAATGGTAAATACAGTATAGATATCAGATATTCTATGATGAAATCAGATGGATACATAGACAGAGCGAGTTCCGCTTTAAATTCATTTTTTGTATCAGCTACAAAAATATTCAACAATGGATCATTGAAGTTCAATGCTCTTTTTGGAAAAGAAAAAACATACCAAGCTTGGTATGGATTACCAGTGCAATACAAAGATATTGATACATTAAGAACTTATAATTTTGCCGGTACTGATTATTTTCAAAAAAATCCTCCATATGAAAATCAGGTTGATGATTATACACAAAACCATTATCAATTATTTTACAATAAAAAGATAAATGAAAATTTATTAATAAATCTCGCTGCACATTATACCAAAGGATCTGGCTTTTACGAACAATATAAAGTTGATGAAGACCTTGCCGACTATTATCTTGACACTACCAATACAAGGTACAATGATTTGGTAAGAAGAAAATGGTTGAGCAATGATTTTTTTGGTATAGTTTACAGCTTAAAGTATGCTGATGAAAAATCTGATTTAATAATTGGAGGCGCAGTAAACAGATATGTCGGAGACCATTTTGGAGTAGTAGATTCTATAATTGGAATAAGATATGCAGGAGACCAAGTTTACTACTTTAATACGGGAACCAAAAACGATGCGAGTATCTATGCAAAATATATCTATTCAATATCAGATAAACTGAATGCATATGCAGATTTACAGTTTCGATATGTAGATTATAAAATAGATGGAAAAGATGATGATAAAAGAATGTTAAAAATAACAGATAAGCATAATTTCTTTAATCCAAAACTAGGTATAAGATGCAATTTCACTTCAAAAATATCTGCATATACGTCTATGGCAATCGCACAAAAAGAGCCTAATAGAGTTGATTATATCAGTAGTATAAACAACAATACTCCAAAACCGGAAAAAGTATATGACCTGGAATTGGGTGCTCAGTACAACACTAAAAGCATCAGAGCAGAAGCCAATTTTTATAATATGATTTATAGAAATCAGCTTGTTTTAAACGGGCTATTGGATGATGCAAATAACAATATTAGAGAGAATGTTGATAAAAGTTATAGATTAGGACTTGAATTGGACTTCGGCGCTAAAATAAATGACTTTCTCGAATTAAATGCCAATACCACATTAAGCAAAAATAAGATAGAACAATATAATGAGCAAATTGCAGATTGGGACACAGGTGAACCGATAAAAATAACTCATACTGACACAGATATTTCTTTTTCTCCTTCAGTGATAGCAGGCGCGGGTATTTCTATAGATTTGATAAATATTTTGATCGATAATAATAAAAGTCATCTATATTTCAATACATTTTATAAGTATGTTGGAAAACAGTATATGGATAATACAATGAATGAAAGAGCATCACTTGACAGCTATGATTACACCAATATGGGATTGTCTTACAAAATACAGCTAAATAAAATAAAAAATATAGAACTTGGATTTAAAGTAAATAATGTATTCAACCAAAAATATATAACAAATGGTTGGGTGGGAAGAATAAAATCAGATGGCTATGACCCTACTCCTGATGATGCTTATACTTCGAGAGATAAAGGGAATATATATCATTATATGGGACTATATCCTCAAGCATTGAGGAACTATATGTTAAGAGTGAAGATAGATTTCTAAAGTATTTTTTAAAGATTCTATAAAAATCATTAACTTTGTGTTTTGATTTTGGGGCTATAGCTCAGTTGGCTAGAGTGCTTGACTGGCAGTCAAGAGGTCACGGGTTCGAATCCCGTTAGCTCCACTTTCTTTATCCAAGTTTACACAATTCAAAAAAATAAAATGAATTACATCTTTTTATTCAAGATACTATTATATATGAATAAAATATTGTATTTTTGCGCGAAATAATACGTATAAATA
>JALVAD010000123.1 GCA_027011385.1 Saprospiraceae bacterium
GTATATTGTCATATCCATTATAAAAAAAGACGCTTGCTTTAGCTCCCATCTTTATTCTTTGAGTGACTTTGAAATTGATATCATAGAAGTCCAAATCATTAAACTCTATTTTATTTTTAATCAAAGAAGGGATATAAGTATTCAAAATGCTTTTTCTTATATCCAAAAAATAAGATGTTTTATATTTGACTATTGGTCCTGATAAAAACAGCCCTATATAACTATTGCTTAAGTCGAAATCAATATTATGTTTTTTATAGTCTCCCTCAATCAAATGACTATTAATCACCGCAGAAAAGGCATTTTGGTATTTCGAAGGTATGTAATTAGAATAAAAAGATACTTTATTGATAGGTTTTCTATTGAATGAAGAAAACAAACCAAAAATATGATTGGGTTCAAAGATTCTCACTCCATCCAATAAGTAGATATTATCATCAGGAGATAGTCCGTTAATTGACAATCCTCCTTGAAAATCATTAAGCTTTTCAATTCCGGGTTTAGATGTCAAATCTGACAAAACATCATTACTCCCAAGTAGTGTTGTACTTTCCCCGACAGAATATATAGACCTAAACAAATTGACTTTGTCATAAGAAAAATCTGCTTTTTTTGAGTTTATATCAATTATCACGTCTTTAAGAATATTAGATTTATGAAGATAAAAGGTACTTTTAATGCTTTTGCTCAACTCTTCTCCTGCTAATATCAATGATGAATATCCGATATAACTAATTTTTATAGAATCATCTCGATTGATATTATCGATAAAGAAAAATCCATTTTCATCGGTTAATCTACCTTTGCTTTTTATTGAATTAAATATTGCTGCTCCGATTAAAACTTCTCCTGTCTCAAAATCCTTTACATATCCCTCCAAACTAATGAAATCATTTGATTTTTTATTGGAATAGTTTTTAATCAAATAAACATTGCCATCGTTAATTACAAGTTCAAGATTAGAAACCAATGCAATTTGCTTCAAATATTGAAGGACAGAGCAAGGCTTTTTGCATATCCTTATCTTCTTATTATAATCAATTTGATCAGGACTATAAGTGACATTTATACTTGGCTTGTCATCAATAATACCAAGTATCGTTCCAATTTTCACAGTATTTCCCCCTAAAACTAAGGTACTATCCAATACTCCAACCTCTTGAGCAGACAAATGCGGAATTGGATGCATAAGCACCAATACTAAAACAAGTAATATCCATTTGGCAAATAAATTCATTAAAATAAATTAATCCGCGTAAATATACTCAAACCATTTAATTTTTCGATTTTTTAATTCATATTATTCACAGATATTTCTATTACAAGTTTAAACTGCCCGCTAGGTGCTATGAAAGTTTTTCTCGAAGCAAAATAAATGCTCTTCTCATTTGGCTTTCGACAGTTTTTACTGACAAATCCAATTCTTCCCCTATCTCTATATAGGTCATCCCTTCAATTTTTGCCATTTTAAATATCAATTTACATTTTTTTGGTAATTCTTCAATTGAATTGTATAACTTACTAACCAAAGCCAATTTTTCCATTTCTAATTCCTCTTTATCTTCGTCAAATTGTTTTAGTTCAAGTAGCTTTTCACTGATATATTTAGATTCTAATTTGCTTCTTCTGATTTTTTCAATACATTTATTTTTTACAGATGAGAAAAGATAGCTTTTAAGACTAGAATTGATCTTAATATCCTTTCTTTTCTGCCATAGATATACAAAAACCTCCTGAACAACATCTTCACTAGAATCATAATCATTCATATATTTATATGCAAAATTACATAATGGTTGATAATAATCATCAAAAAGATTTTTGTAAATATGCCTATCAATAAGTATCAAGTCAAAAGTTTTTATTAATGATTAGGAAAAAACCAGGTTGCCATTTCCATAGATTTTATTAATTCCTTTTCATCCAAATTAAGTTTTTCGTTTTTCTCTATCATATACTCAATTATATTTTCCGTAGGCATATTTCCCACAAGACCATATCCAGACATCGGACATCCGCCATATCCTTTCAAAGCACCATCAAATCTTCGACAGCCATATTTATATGCTGTATTTATTTTTTCAAACCAAGTTTTGGGTCCGGTATGAAAGTGTGCTCCAAATTCTATCTCCGGAAAATCAGGAACGACATCAGAGAAAACACTTTCAATTATAGATTTGGTGCTAATACCGACAGTATCCGAAAAAATAATAGTATTAATCCCCATATTTTTTAATTTCTCAACCCACTTCTTGACGATTGGAATATTCCATTCATCTAAATACGGATTACCAAATCCCATCGCGATGTAAACAACAAGTTTTTTATTCTTGCTATCTGCTATATTTTTTATTTTATCAATTTTTGCTATAGAATCTTCTAAGTTTGTATTTGTATTCTTTAATTGGAAAGTATTAGATATCGAAAAAGGATAACCCAAATAAGTGATTTCATCAAATACGGAAGCATCTCTTGCCCCTCTTTCATTTACGATTATAGATAGAAGTTTTGTTTTTGTATTATCCAAATCCAAGCCCTTAACAACTTTAGCTGTATCTCTTAGTTGCGGAATAGCCTTAGGCGAAACAAAACTACCAAAGTCCAAAGTATAAAAGCCTACCTTCAACAACTGATTTATGTATTCTATTTTTTTTTCAGTTGGAATAAATTCCTTCAACCCCTGCATTGCATCCCTCGGACAATCTATTATTTTTACCATAAATAGTATTTATTATCTTTTCATTAGTATAACAGTTTCTCTTCACTAAAAATTTTATCGACGCTACTGTTTTTGCAAATACATTTAATTTGTATCTGTTTTCGTGCAGACATTATTTAGAATTGTTTTCTATAAGACAAATATATTTCACATATTCAATATTTTTCTATACATTTGAGTTTTTACAAAAATAAATGAAATATGTATGCATTTTCTAAAAGCGTAAAGGAATTAAGATCCTCGGAGATTAGAGATTTAATGAAGCTAGCAACTCGCCCCGATATAATTTCTTTTGCAGGAGGTATGCCAAATAATGATCTATTCCCAATTGAAGCAATAGATGAAATCTATAATAATCTCGACCCTAAATTAAAAAAGACTGCATTTCAATATGCCCCAACTCAAGGTTATCCACGTCTTGTAAAATCTTTGAGAAAGTTTTTAAAAGATAAAGGGCTTCCTGTTAAAAACAATAAATTGCTGATAACTACAGGCTCTCTTCAAGCTATTAATATTCTCACCAAAGAATTTATTGATCCCGGTGATATAGTATTGACTGAAAGTCCTAGTTTTATTGGTGCTATATCTGTATTCAAATCATATCAAGCCAGAATGGAAAGTATTCCCGTTTTTGAAGACGGTATCGATTTGGGTATATTGAGAAAAAAATTGGAGAGTTTACCAACATTACCAAAATTGCTGTATATAACTCCTAATTTCCACAATCCTGCAGGCATCACATATTCAAGCAAGAAGAGAAAAGAGTTGTTGGAGTTTCTCGCGAACAAAGATATAATAATGATAGAAGATGATGCATATGGAGATTTGTATTTTGATGAAGAGATAAAAGATATTGTAAGACCAATGAAATGCGATGACCCGGATGATGCCACTATTTGCTATACCGGTAGTTTCTCTAAAATACTGGGCCCCGGTTTCAGATTGGGCTGGTTGTTGGTCAATCAAGAGGTATATGAAAAATGTGAATTGATAAAACAGGCTATGGATGCTTGTTCTCCTAATTTCACCCAAGTCCTTGCTAATGAATTTCTGGAACAAGGAAAGATATACCCTTATCTTGATATGTTAAGAGCTAACTATCGCAAAAGAAGGGATCTTATGAATGAGGCTTTACTTAAATATATGCCAAATTATGTAAAATGGAATGTGCCACGAGGAGGTTTTTATTTTTGGTTTGAGATGCCCCCCAAATTCAATGCATCAGAAATAATGCCAATTGCCATAGAGAAAGGAGCGGTTTTTGTTTCTGGAAAAACATTTGATCCTGCCGGAGTAAAAAACAATAATTTTAGAATGTCATTTTCAAATATGGGAATGGATCAAATTGATAAAGGAGTAAAAATTATTGCCAAATCAATATTAGAGTACGAAAGTAAGTTAAAATAAAAAAATAATTTATATTCGCAAAAAATTATAAATAATGCCAAAAATATCAAGAAAGGGTAATTTAATGCCCGAATCACCAATAAGAAAATTAGTGCCATTTGCAGATGCAGCTAAATCAAGAGGAGTTCATGTTTACCATCTCAACATTGGTCAACCTGATATTGCAACACCTAAAATTGCATTAGACGCTATAAAAAATTATAACGAGCCTGTAATTGCATATTCGCATTCAGCCGGAAATTTATCTTATCGTGAAAAGTTGGTAAAATACTATGAAGCCAACAATATCGATATTGGTCCTGATGATATAATTGTAACAACTGGCGCATCTGAAGCCTTGATATTTACAATTCAGTCTATAATGAATCCGGGTGAGGAAATAATAATTCCCGAACCATTTTATGCAAATTATCTTGGATTTTCAGTAAATGCAGGAGTAAATATAGTCCCCATACCCTCATCTATAGAAAGTGGTTTTGCATTGCCACCTATCCATGAGTTTGAAAATAGGATAACTGAAAAGACTAGGGCAATAATGGTGTGTAATCCCAACAACCCTACCGGATACTTATATTCAAAAGAAGAATTGGAAATTTTGAAAAAATTAGCTTTAAAATATGACTTATACCTAATAGCTGATGAGGTTTATCGTGAATTCGTTTACGATGGAAAAGAACATTTTTCTATAATGAATTTAGAGGGTCTGGAACAAAATACTATTTTGATAGACTCTGTATCCAAAAGGTATAGTGCTTGCGGGTTTAGAATAGGAATGATGATATCTAAGAATAAAGAATTGATGGCAACTGCTTTGAAATTCGCTCAAGCGAGATTGAGTCCTCCTACCTATGGTCAGATTGGAGGAGAAGCAGCATTGGACACACCACCTTCATATTTTGTTGATGTCTTAGACGAATATTTGTCTCGACGAAATATTGTTGTCGAAAGTATCAATAATATCGAAGGTTCGTATTGTCCTAATCCTTCAGGTGCTTTCTATGTAGTCGCACAATTACCTATTGATAATTCTGATAGATTTTGCAAATGGCTTTTAGAAGACTTTAGTTATGATAACAAGACTGTAATGATGGCTCCTGCTACCGGATTCTATTCTAGCAAAGGCAAAGGCGAAAATGAAGTAAGAATCAGTTATGTATTAAATGTCGAAGACTTAAAAGAATCTATGAAGGTGTTGAAAGAAGCTCTAAAAGTATATCCGGAGAAAGTTTAGAGTAATTTAACCCGTATTTAGTTAAAGACGCTTTGGCTCAAGGTTAGTGAATATGTTTTTTCAAGAGGTGAAGTCTATTTGAGGCTTTATGAAGCTACATGCATAAATAATCCGGATTAATCACATTTTGAATGTTGGAAAGAATCAATGAATTTATCCATATTTTTGTTGAGCGCATATCCTTTTGAAGAAAATACTTGTAATGAGAACAGGTAATCTCCGGAAATAATAAGTTTTCCTTTCATCACCTTGTTCCCTTTATCCATTTCCAATCTGTAAACTATTGAAGGGCAAGAATTGTCTTTTTTGTGATTAGAGTACAATAGATTAGCACTTAGGTTCAGTTTGATATTGTTCAAGGCTTCTTCTAAGTACTCTTTTTGAGTAATAGCGCTATCACCGAAAAAAATAAGCTGGTCAAATTTATAATAGTTCAACAAATAAAGTGAATTTTCCGTAGAATCTAATTTTGTTGCAGCATAAACCGTCTTAACTATGGTTTCACCCAAATCAGTCTTTATTATCTTCTCCTTTTCAATCGGGGTTGAGGGAAATTCGACGCTAAAATCCGGTTTTGAAGCTCTATATTCAATCCAAGTATCAGTTTGAATAAATATAAAAGCTAAAATATAAATAAGTATTTTCATCTGTTTAATCTTCTTTCAATATTTTTTCAATAACCATAGGAAAGTATTTGTATTCCAATTTATGGATATTTTGCGCTATATCTTCCGGAGAGTCCGATGAATCAATATCGATTTCTTTTTGAAAGATTATATTTCCTTCATCATAATTTTCATTTACAAAATGAATCGTAATGCCAGTCTTAGTATCACCAGAACTCTTAACTGCTTCATGAACTCTCATTCCATACATTCCTTTACCACCATAACGAGGCAATAGTGCGGGATGTATATTGATTATACGATTTTTATATTTTTTTATTAAAAATGGTGGAATAAGCCATAAAAAACCCGCAAGAACCAGTAAATCCAAATTATAGGCTTGTAATATTTTTAAGAATTTCTCTGCATCCTCAAATAGCTTTTTATTGAATACGATAATTGGAATACTATTATCTTTAGCAATATTGACTACCCCTGCATTTGGGTTATTGGTCAATATAACTCTAACTTTAAACTTAGTATTCTTGAAATAATCTATAATATTAGCAGCATTAGTTCCTTGTCCGGATGCAAAAATAGCAATATTCTTATGCATTGATTATCGTATTATATCCTTATATCGTTCGATATTAGAAGGATCAATTCTTGACAACAGATTATAAACAGAATTTCGTTGAGCATAACCTGCCCCCTTGAAGATTTCAACTAATTCGTCCCTCTTATCATTTATAAAAAGCTTAACAATAGCATTTTGAGGATAAAGATCTGCTAATCTACCAACCTCTTTAAGTGCACTGATAATAACAGCTCGAGCCTTTGCAGCATCTTTGACCATAAAATCCAATCCTAATCTATGATATTCATAAAAAGATTGTCTATAATTTCTAAATTTAGGACTTCTTATATAATCAACAAGCCAATATCTATTATCTTTCTTTCCATTGATATTCCATGACTTGATATTTTGGTTTGTTAAAGGGACATTATCTACTACCTCTCTTGCCTTATCAAAATATCTATCACCTCCCATTGTCGAAAAAGAATCATAGTCCAATCCTAGCATATAATAACCATAAAACGAAAGAATCGCTGATAGATCATCGATAAAAACTGTAGTACTTATGTCTATCGGTTGAAGTTCCTCATACACAAATTTATACCCTTTTTCAACCCAATTCAAGGTTACTGTTTTATAATTGCTATTGTAAACAGGTCGAAGGCATTGGAATGAAAAATCACCAACAAAAGAAGTGGGAGAAATCTCATTTGTGATATTGATAAGCACGCTTGCTTCAATTTTTTCATTATCCTCATAATCATCAACAGTCCATTTGGAATTATTAAAAAATTCACTTATCGATTTTTCCATAAGTTTAAAAACTTTAGGATCTACCAACTTTAGTTTTGGTGTCTGAACTGTAACTTTAACTTTAAATTCTTGTGAAAAAATACGTGTAGAAATAAATGAAATCAAGACAAGAACAAAAACTATTTTACGCATATCTTTAGTTTATTTTTTTTTATTTGAAAGGCAATAAATAAAATCTTAAAAAAAGTACATCTTATGAATATCTCAACTTAAAATCACTTGCAATTCATCTAAAATATCTTTAGCTACTTTTTTCTTAGATTTTAACTCATAGTTGCTAATCTTATTGTCTTTTGAGGATATAATTGTCACTTTGTTTGTATCATGTCCAAAACCTGCCCCTTTATCATTCAAAGAATTAAGGACAATCATATCAAAATTCTTTTTTGCAAGCTTTTCCTTTGCATTAAGCAATTCCGAATCTGTTTCTAAAGCAAAACCAATCATTATCTGATTCTGAGATTTTTTACGCCCCAACACTTTTGCGATATCAATAGTTCTTTTCAATTTTAAAGAAAGATCGTCATCACTTTTCTTAATCTTTACATCAGAGATGCTTTGAGGGGTATAATCGGCCACAGCAGCAGCCATAATAAATATATTTTGTTCTGACATATTATCAAAAACCGCATTTGCCATTTGTTCAGCACTTTCAACATTAATAATCCTAGCTTTTGAAGGAACGGGTATGCTAACCGGACCTAAAACGATAGTTACTTCAGCCCCTCTTCCCAAACATTCCTCAGCCAAGGCTATTCCCATTTTCCCTGTACTCCGATTGCCAATAAATCTTACAGGATCTAGTTTCTCATGAGTAGGACCTGCTGTAATAAGTATCTTTTTTCCCAGAAGTGTTTTATTTTGTGTAAACTTATCCTCAACATAAAGCAAAATATCTTCAGGTTCAGCCATTCTCCCCTCTCCTATCAATCCTGATGCCAATTCACCTTTTGATACAGATATGACATCTACATCAACATCTTTTAATTGCTTTACATTATTTTGAGTAGAGGCATGTTGCCACATATCCAAATCCATAGCAGGAGCAATAATCACAGGACATCTAGCAGAGAGATAAGTGGTCAATAGCAGATTATCCGCTATTCCATTATTCATTTTGGAAATAGTATTGGCTGTAGCTGGAGCTATAAGAAATATATCTGCCCATAGTCCAAGTTCAACATGACTATGCCATTCACCATTCTCCGAAAACTCCACAAAAACCTTATTTTTTGATAATGTACTAAGTGTTAACGGAGAGATAAATTCTGTTGCACTTTCTGTCATAATTACCTTAACATTGTAATCATTTTTCACAAAAAGCCTAACCAAATAAGCAGCTTTGTATGCGGCAATACTTCCGGTAATTCCAAGCAGAATATTTTTCACCAAAATAATTTAGGATTTAGAAGATGTTATTCAATAGTATTTCCCTCTTCATCTCTATACTCAAATTCCAACTTATCTTCGAGGTACTCATTCATAACTATCATTGCAGGGCTAGGCAATTTCTCATAAAACTTAGTTATTTCAATCTGTTCTCTATTTTCAATTATCTCTTCAATAGATTCATGAGTCAAAGTAAAATCTTCTAATTTTGATTTTAATTCTTCCTTCAAATCATAGGTCACAAATTTTGTCCTTTTAATTATAATGGCCAAAGCTTCATAAACGCTACTTACCCCTTCCTTTTCTATAAATTTATTGATATCTCTAGGTACAATATTCGGGTCTTGCCCTTGAACTCTAGCTTTTATGTCTTTTGTCATATTTCAATTTTTTTAGTTCCAACAATGAATTTTTATTTATTTTATTCGCTTTACTTATTCTTTTACTTTGAGGAAATTTCTTCACAAATGATTTATATTTCTCAATAGTTTCGCTGTATCTTTCCTCTTTCTTCTCATATATACTATTTTTTGCGTATTTATATGCAGCTTTCAAGATTAAAAACCTCACATCTTCTTCTCTGTCAGTTTCAGGATAATCTTTAAGCATATTCTCAAGAGTGACAATTGCAGAAACATAACTTTGAATATTATAGTACAATTCTCCCGCATTATATGCTTTCTCCTCTAATTTTTTTCTCAACTCATCGATATTTCTATTACAAGTTTCTACTTTGTCACTATTAGGAAAAGTGTTCACGAATAGTTGAAAGTCATCAATGGCTTTTAATGTTTCTCCTTGATCCAATTGAGGGTTAGGAGACATCAAATACTCTGAATAAGCTCCCATATACAAGGCTTCCTCCCTGTGTTCGCTATTGGTGAAAGAGTTTGCATAACTTTTAAAATAATGAGCAGCGAGTATATAATCTTCTAAGTAATAGTATGTATAAGCAAATTTATAATATAATTCTTCAGCTTGTTTTTTCCCTTTGTAGTAAGGTAATACTATTTCGTACAGGGTCTGAGCTTTGAGATAATCTCCTTCATTATAATATTTATTTGCGTTCACCAATATTCTTTCAGGATCATTACTTGTCCTTAATTTTTCGAAAGAAGACTTACATGAAGACATCAATACAATAGATAAAAGCAACAATGGAAAAATACTATTCTTAATTTTTAACATATTTATATTTTTAAAGACTATCACATCTTTTTATTATTGTAAATCAAGCCACACTCTAATACAACGAAGCTTAATTATTTTTGTTTAAGCATCATCGCAATAAATTTACTATCCCCTGGCTTAAATACTCTTCATCTTTGCAGATATAGCTCACTTTATAAACCAATTTACCGGGATTAATTTTTTCTTTTTGGTATAACCCATCCCATCCGGAATTTTTATCCAAAGTCTTAAATACTCTTGTTCCCCATCTGTCATATACTTCAAATGACTTCAATTCATCAATAATAAAACTATTACTTATTCTTAATACATCATTGATTCCATCACCATTTGGAGTAAAACTATTAGGAACTAGTAACCCTTTACAATCTAGTTTTTCTTTATCCAAAACGTGAATAAATATTGAATCGCTGCAAGTTCTTCCTCTCATCAAAAAATTTATAAAATACTTCGTCGATTTTTTTGGTTTAATATATGGTGTCAAGACATCCGGATCAGATAAATCCTGCTTACCAGTCCAATTGAAGTTGTCGGCACAGGTCGCGCTCATATTTATACCAATACTATCACCTAAATATATCGTCGTATCTTGGTTCAATATTTTATCGGATAAAATCCTTCGACCTCTTAACTCAAGTTCAATTAAAGCATAATTAAAAATTTTAAATTCGTCCATTCGACCTTTAAACCTTAAGAACCTACTATTGATATCATAATCGCAAGAATTATTTGATATCGAAAGAATATTTCTGTCAGAATAAACATATTTAGCTCCGGCATTCTTCTTTTCACTTATTTTACCATCAAGATAAATAAAATATTTAAATTCATTTCTTACAACAGCGAAATGATGCCAGCATTGACTGTCATCTAAAGGAAGCTTTAATTCAACATTTTCAAATTCTGCTCCTTTGGCCAAAAATCTTATTTCGTTTATTGACGGATAATATTGAATAGAAAAGGAAGAGTCTCCAGAGCATTCGTTTTTGAATGAGACAAGGTCAACAATATCAAATTTATTATCAACTGTAAAATAAAACTCCAAAGTGAAATTGCTATTAAATAAAAAATTGACTTTATTGTCAAAATTAATCCCGTCCTTTACTCCGTCAAATTCAAATGACTCACCCTCCAAGCCACAATTACATTCAGCATCATTAATAAGAATGATACTCTCCCCTAATGAACCTTTGTCCGTGATATTACAATCATTAAAATCCACATCGACAATTGGAGTCTGAGAATTCAAACCTAATACTAAAAAGCTAAAAATAAAAAGACTGAAAAACTTAAAACTCATAATTAATAATTAATGAAAAATAAAATATCCAGTGATTTTAACCACCAAATAATCCTGAAAGCCCTCCTGGCATAATTGAATTGAGCAAATTCTGAGCTTCTTTAGCAGCGATATTATCCGCTTCCTTCATAGCTTTATTTATCGTTAAAACCAACAAATCCTCAAGTTCAGCATTATCTTCAAATTGCTTATTTATTGAAATATCTAGAATATCTTTTTTCGCATTTAATATTACTTCAACTTCGCCATGCTCACTTTTTTTCAATATTTCATATTCTTTGAGTTTAGCCTCAATTTTATCCTGCTGCTCATTTACATCGCCTAAAATATCATCAAACATATATTTTGGATTTAATTAATCAGTAATTTTAACTTAATTATTGCGCACAATATTATACCTCTTTCCAAAACTTTTAGAAAAAGATTCGCAAAGGTAGCATTTTTTTCTAAATAACGATGTTTATTTTCTTTAAAAGCAATAATTTATTTTTTTATATCGCGAGTTGTTACCCTTGTTTCTAGACACAGCTTCCTCCTGAACTATTCCGCAAAAGCTTAGCGCTCTCTTTTATATTTTTTCTTCACTTCATTACTAAAAATCATTGTGAGAGCTACTAAACTAGTGTCAAATATTTAGAAAAAATAAATTTAATCCACTAAAACTTCACAACAGCATAATAATATTTTTTAAACATCCTATTTAAAAACATTTATTGACTACTGGCTCACGATAATACAGGATGATAATTGAGAAAACGCCATTATGATATCAATTTTAAGATAATCTTTAAATTAAACCACTTTAGTAGTTATA
>JALVAD010000124.1 GCA_027011385.1 Saprospiraceae bacterium
GTATATATTATTTGTTTAAGCTTTATGCAATTTAACCCTTAAATCTAATATAAGTAAATATTTTTATGATAGACGACTTCGAGCATATCAAAAATATATTATCAGAAGGTAAAATAATCTTGTATCCTACAGATACCATATGGGGACTAGGTTGTGATATCAATTGCCTTGAGGCTATTTATAGGATTTATGACATAAAAAAGAGACCTCTGAACAAACCATTTATAATACTTGTTTCAGGATTAGATATGCTTAAAAAATATGTGATGGAGATTCACCCAAGAGTAGAGACATTACTTTTATATCATAAGAGACCACTAACTATAATTTACAAAAAGGCTAGAAATGTACCGGATATTCTCACAAAAAATGGCAGCATTGCTATCAGAATCGTAAAAGATCCTGTCATTGCAGGATTAATTCATGAATATGGAAGTCCTATTGTTTCTACTTCTGCTAATATAGCTGACGATCCAAGTCCGACTAATTTTAAGTCAATTAGCGATAAAATTAAAAAATCAGTCGACTATATCTTTAAATATAAGCAGAATGATTTAGAAGATGCTCCCCCTTCAGTTATAGCAAGCTATAATAAAAATGGAAGCCTAAAGTTCATTAGATAACAATATTCACCATTCTTCCGGGGACGATTATTTCTTTTCGTATTGGTTTATCCCCAATCCATTTTTTTACATAATCTAGTTCTCTGACTATTTCCTTAATTTCATCTTGTGTAGCATCAGCATCGAACTCTTCAATCCCTCTTTTTTTACCATTGATACAAATAGGATATTTAACCTTCGATTCTTTTATGTACTTCTCTTCAAAAACCGGATATTCTTCATGGTGTACACTATTTATTTTTCCTAATTTATGCCATAATTCTTCTGCGATAAAAGGTGCAAAAGGTGCGATTAATTTCACCATTGGTTCTAAGATATCTGTTTTATGTGAATCTATTTTTTTTATTTCATTCACAAAAACCATCATTGCACTAATCGCTGTATTAAATGATAAATGATTAATATCTTCCGTAACTTTTTTTATTGTTTTGTGCAAAATCTTCAACTCAACTGAATTTGGCTTTTCATCTTTTACTAACCATTTGCTATCTCTATCCTCATATAATCCCCAAAATCTTTTAATGAATTTGCTTATACCATCAATTCCCTTGGTGTCCCAGGGTTTTGATTGCTCTATCGGTCCTAGAAACATCTCATACATTCTGAATACATCAGCACCATATTCAGCTACTACATCATCAGGATTTACTACATTGTGATATCTTTTGGACATTTTACCGACCTCGGACAGCGTTGTGAATTTGATATCATCTTTGCTACCCTCTCCTTCAAATTTCCCTGATTGGTACACTCCATTTTGTAAAACAAATTTAGCATTATTATATTCCTCACGCCATTCTCTAAATTTATCTATTCCCACTTTATCCAAATATGAATTTTCTGAACCGTAGTCCTTTACAAATTTAATATAAACAGGAATTTTAGCATATTCTTCTAGATTATTAGCATTGACCAGCTCTTTTGAAACAAATATATTTACATCATTTTCTTTATCTTTTCTCAAGTATAAAAATTCTATCACTCCTTGTATCATTCCTTGATTAACCAAACGTTTGAATGGTTCATTGGTAGGTACAAGATTCAAATCGTATAAAAATTTATGCCAAAATCTAGAATACATCAAATGTCCTACAGCATGCTCCGTTCCTCCAATATAAAAATCAACATCTTGCCAATATTCCAATGCTTCTTTTGATGCAAATTCATCTTCGTTCTGAGAATCCATATATCTTAAAAAATACCAACTAGAGCCGGCAAAACCCGGCATAGTATCCGTTTCTCTATAAAAACCATCAAAGTCATTTACCCAATTCTTATTCCTCGCCAAAGGTGATTTTCCATCAACTGTGGGTTTAAATTCAGTCATTGGCGGTAATTCGATAGGCAATTCGTCATCAGGCAATAAATATGCGATTCCTTGGTCATCATATATGATTGGAAATGGTTCTCCCCAATACCTTTGTCTTGAGAAATTAGCATCCCGGAGTTTGTAATTCACCTGTTTTTTACCAATTCCCATAGACTCAACCTTATTAATAATCGCTTCTATCGCTTCCGGCACCTCCATACCGGTTATAAAATCAGAGTTAATCATTATGCCCAATTTATCCTTAGATGTTGCTTCAGGATAATTTGACTTATCTATAATATTGATAACCGGCAAATTGAAATATTCAGCAAAAGCCCTATCTCTTTCATCATCACTAGGCACAGCCATTATTGCACCTGTTCCATAATCCATCAATACATATTCGCTAATCCAAATAGGGATCTGCTTGCCATTTATTGGGTTTACAGCATATGATCCGGTAAAAACACCTGATATTTTCTTTTCACTAGTTCTTTCTATTTCCGTTTTGTTTACTGCATATTCAATATACTCTTCTACTTCTTTTTTGTTTGCATCAAGAGTTAATTCTTCAACATATGGATGCTCAGGAGATAAAACCATAAATGTAACTCCAAAAATGGTATCAGGACGTGTTGTATAAATTTCAAGTTTCTTGTCGCTTTGCGCAATATCAAAAAACATTTGTAACCCTTCTGATCTCCCTATCCAATTTCTTTGCATTGACTTCAAACTATCAGACCAATCAATATTTTCCATATCCTTGAGTAATCTTTCAGCGTATGCAGTAATTCTGAGTGACCACTGATTCATAGGTTTTTTCACAACAGGATGCCCTCCCCTTTCACTGATACCGTCTTTGACTTCATCATTTGCTAAAACAGTACCTAAAGCTTCACACCAATTAACATACCCTACTTTTCTGTACGCCAATCGATAATTCATCAACACATCGTTCTTTTCAGTATCATTCATTTTTTTCCAATCTTCTGCAGAGAATGATTTTGTCTCGGCAGTTGCAGCGGTAACATTAAGATTACCATTTTTTTCAAATTCTTCCAGTAGCTCATCTATCGATACCGCTTTATTTTTATCAATATCGTAATAATGCTCAAAAAGTCTTGAGAAAATCCACTGAGTCCATCTGTAATAACTGGGATCAGAAGTTTGCACTTCTCTACTCCAATCATAGTTCAATCCAAGATTTGACAATTGCTTTTTGTACATCTTGATATTCTCACGTGTGGAGTCTGCCGGATGAATTCCAGTTTGTATTGCGTATTGTTCTGCTGGAAGCCCAAAAGAATCAAAGCCCATAGGGTGAAGCACATTAAACCCATTCATTCGTTTATACCTACTGAATATATCAGAAGCTATATATCCAAGAGGATGACCAACATGCAAACCGGCACCTGATGGATATGGAAACATATCCAGAACATAATACTTCTCCTTTTTTTTATCAATATCTACTTTGTAGGTTTTATTTTCTACCCAATAATCTTTCCAATGTTTCTCAATTTTTGCAAAATCTAAAGCCATTTTATTTCTTTTAATTATTTCAAAGCGCGAAAATACACATTTTTTAAATAGTCTCCTCCCTTTTTTTATTTTTCTTGCACAGTACACTAGTCATCTATAATGAGTCCACCTAGCTGACATTTGTTT
>JALVAD010000125.1 GCA_027011385.1 Saprospiraceae bacterium
TCCATTAGTTATTATGAAATATTTTATTCTTTTCAGTTGTATTTATATTTTAAATTTTAATATTTCAGCCCAATCAAAAATCGATATTAAAAATGATTACTACAATGATAATCCACTCATCAATCAATGGGGAGGTAATGTAGTTTGGGATTCCAGTTATTACTATAAAGGCGACAATGACGATTGGAAATTATCGTCAAGAAGAAAATCTATGAAGAGGAATGAGATTGGAATATCTTTGGAGGAAATTAATCACTTTTGGAATAACGAAACGGAAAAATGGGAGTTGAAAGATACTGTTTCAAACAATTATTTTAATACAACTCAACTCAAGTCAAGACTGAAAAGGCCATGGCTCAATGGACAAAATATTTGGGGCGATACAATTTATTATACAGAATATGATAATAACAAAAATGAGCTATCTTTAATTATTAAGAATTGGGATTATAAAAATAATAAGGTATTAAGGGGCTTTAATTTCCAACATAGCTATGACGAAAATAACCTGATTGAGTCTGAAACCATTAAAACCCTTGACACCACAACTCTCAAATGGGTAAACAATAACAATTTGCTCTACAGCTATGATGGCAAAAACAGGAAGGATACTGTTAAACATGGATCTTGGATATGGGGAGATTGGGAATTATTCCAAATAGACATATATCAATTCAATAATCAATCGCAAGAGGTGATAAAATTAATCAAACAAAGTCCCTTGGGAATAAACAGTTTTAAAAACAAAGAAAAACAAATATATTCATATGATGATAAAGGCAACTTAAAAGAGACTTTGGTGAAAAGCTGGGCGGATAGTATTTGGATAAATAAAAGAAAGATTGTTGACCGATACGATGAAAGAAATAATAGAATAAGAAGGACATATACTGCTTACGAGGATGATAAATGGATTAATTCACGCAGAGTATTCTACAAGTATAACAATGAAGATAAACAGATCGAATATTTAGCTGAATTGTGGGATATTGACAAAGGTTTTTGGATAAACTCTAACAAAACAACACAAGACTATGATACTAACGGGAATTTAGTATTAAGGATAAAGCAAAAATGGAATAATGATATAAATCAATGGAACAATATTAATAAATATGTTTTCTATTTGTCAGAGTTTGAACCCTCCGGGATTATAAACCTGTCTTTGGATAGAGCATATATTTATCCAAACCCTACAAGCGGAGAAATTAATATCTCAGACGATTCAGTATCTAACATCTCAATTTATGATATCAATGGAAAGTTGATTAAAATGCCGGCAAATACCCATGATATCAACATCAATGACCAACCATCTGGAATATACTTTATGGAATATTTCGAAGATGGCAAAAGGTCAATAATAAAAATCATAAAAGAATAAAACATGTATGAATTAGCAGCTATTATAGTACTAGGCATTCTCGCACAATGGTTAGCATGGAAATCGAAAGTCCCTGCTATTTTGCCCCTAATACTCATAGGACTATTAGTAGGACCTTTATCAACTTATATCACACATGATCATTTAAAATGGATAGAACCTATTTATAATCCTGAAACGAAGCACGGTTTATTTCCCAATGACCTTCTATTTGCTTTTGTATCATTATCCATAGGTATAATACTATTTGAGGGGGGAATGACATTGAAGATACGTGAAGTAAAGGGAATCGGCTCAGTATTGATAAAAATGCTCTTTTATGGGGTAGTGATTACGACTATTGGAGGTAGCGTATTAGCACATTATATCGTTGGATTGAACTGGACTGTATCATTATTATTCAGCTCATTGATAATAGTAACTGGACCAACAGTAATCGCACCAATATTGAGAAATATTCCTTTGAAGAGAAATGTTGCAAATATTTTAAAATGGGAAGGGATTTTAGTCGATCCAATTGGAGCATTGGTAGCCATTTTGGTATTTGAATTTGTAGTAGCTGGAGATGGTGGTGACTTTTTCAGAGAACACGCTTTTCAATCTTTTGCCAAAATAGTTATTACCGGATTGAGTGTTGGATTTACTGCTGCTTATTTCTTAAGATTTCTTATAAAAATGAATCTTATACCAGAATATCTAATCAATGTTTTTACTTTAGCTTTAGTCCTGGGGGTTTTTGTCGCTTCTGATTTTATGGCAGGAGAATCAGGAATATTATCAGTAGTAGTCATGGGAATGGTTTTAGGAAATACTAAAATAGAACAACTAAAAAGTATTCTTCATTTCAAAGAATCACTAACAGTACTTCTTATTTCTATTTTATTCATCCTCCTAGCTGCAAATATCAATATCAAAGATCTTGAATACATAATGAATTGGAAAGTTGCTTTGGTTTTCATTTCATTGATAATAGTAGTACGTCCTTTGATGGTATTTATCAGTACATTTAGGTCAGGACTGGGATACAATGACAAATTATTTATTTCTTGGGTTGGACCTAGGGGAATAGTTGCTGCAGGTATCGCCTCTTTATTCGGATTAAAATTAACGGGCGTTATTGAAGGAGCTGAATATTTAACTCCTTTGGTATTTATGGTAGTTATGGGGACTGTGTTGATTAATGCCAGTACAGCTAAATGGGTAGCTAAAAAACTAGGCGTCTCTATTGACAAACCGGATGGAGTACTTATTATCGGTGCGAATAAAGCTTCAAGATTAATATCAAAATACCTAAGCGATAAAGGCAAGCATGTCGTTTTGGTAGATCAAAACAAAATTGCAATCGAAAAAGCAAAAGAGTTAGGGCTCGAAGCATTTGAGGTCGATATCTTTGATGATGATCTCAATGAAATAGTAGAATTAAATGATATCGGATATGTTTTGGCTTTTACCTCCAGTTCATATGTCAATGATTTTGTTATGGAAAAATACGATAGCATATTCGGTAAAAAAGGTACTTATAGGCTCATAACCGCAGAAGAGCTCAAAGCAGGAAAAACAAGTAATAATGATAATATTTTTTCATTAAATGATGATTTTATCAATATGGTAGAAACAGCAAGAGATAATCCATTTATTTATGAAATAAAAATAGAATCAAAAGAAGAGTTCTTCGAAAACTTCAAAAAACTAAAAGATTGTCCGCAGACTATACCTTTATTTGTTTTTGATAAAAAGCAAAATCTAAAGGTTATTCCAGGTGATATGGAGTCATTTGAAGTAGAAAAAGATTCTACATTGGTATATATGGGAAACAAAAAACAATTTGATAACGAAGAATGTGATTAGTATCAGCACGAAATATTATATTATCGACTTTCTATCAACCACTAAATAAAATAACCAAAATGAAGACAACAATAATAATAACACTAATAATGCTTTTTGCTAATTATGGTGATTCACAAAATTTCAAAGCCCCTATTGAGGGAGAATATGGCAAAGACTTTATCATAGTTAATTATATAGACTGGGGGACAAATCAAATTACTGATTTCTACAAGGGCACTAAAACCTATGCGGGGCATAGAGGAACTGACTTCACTCTAAGTGGGTTTCCCCAAATGGACAAAGGAGTATTTGTTAATGCAATTGATACTGGAGTTGTAACCTTCGTCCAAGATGGTGAGTATGACAGAAACACTGATGGGAATACCAGCTTAGGGCTGGGAAATTATATCGCAATCAGACATCCAAACAAACTTTATTCATATTATGGACATTTAAAAAAGAATTCACTATTAGTGAAAATAGGAGACAAAGTCTCCCCGGGACAACATATAGCATCGGTTGGTAGTTCCGGAAACTCCAAAGATCCTCATCTTCATTTTGAATTATGGTACGACTCCTTATATCTGGTTGAGCCATTTGCAGCATCCTGCGGAGCAGACAATTCATATTGGGAAGAGTCAATTCCTTACGATACAGTATTTCATGTGTGGGAAAGCGGTTTAACCGATTTCATCCCAAGCATCAACGACCTTAAAAACAGACCTGTGGCAAAAGTAAAATTCAATGAGCAAGACTCAATTATTACGTTTTGGGCACTCCAATATGGTATCAAGGAAGGTGATTCTACAAAAATAGAATGGCTTACACCAAATGGAAGTTTATGGTTTGAATACAGCTATACATACCAGAAAGATTGGTGGTATTATTATTATAATTCCTATATTTTAGCTCCTTCTTCTGATATTTGGGGAAAATGGAAATACAACTATTATTACAATAATAAACTCGTAGTTAGTGGTGATTTTGAAGTAGAAAAACCCTCCGGTATCTATGAGGCTGAAACACCATCTTATTACAGGATTATCGATAATGAAAATATCGAAGTATTTTTACCACAAAATATCATTGCAAATACAGTGAAAGTATATAATATTTCAGAACAAGAAATAATACAAAAAGATATCAGATCTCAAAACAGTTTTGCTTTGAATATACCAAACAGCAAAAATAATCCCGAAGTATTTTTTGTGAGCATTAAGCACAAAAACGGATATTGGAATTTCAAGATAGTCTTGTGAATTTTCTATCCATAAGGTATTTTATATGTAGGATCTTCCAAGATATTTACATCAATTACCTTATCTGCGTTGTGTAGTAATTGACGACAATCTTTACTTAGGTGTCTAAGATGTACTTTTTTATTTACTTTAGCATATCGTTCTGTAATTGAATCCAAAGCTTTAATCGCACTCATATCTGCTACTCTACTCTCTTTGAAATCAATAATCACTTCCTCCGGATCATTCGTCACATCAAACTTATCTGCAAAAACTGCTGTTGAACCGAAAAAAAGAGGGCCATAAATCTCATAATGTTTAATCCCATTTTCATCAATATACTTCCTAGCTCTAATTCTAATCGCACTTTCCCAAGCAAAAACTAAGGCTGAAATAATAACACCGATCAAAACAGCCAAAGCCAAATTATGTAAAAACACTGTCACTAACATCACTACAAACATCACAAAAATATCGTGTTTTGGCATTTTATTAATCACTTTAACACTTACCCATTCAAAAGTACCAATAGCAACCATTATCATCAGTCCTGTCAAAGCTGCCATTGGTACCCTTTCTATCAGATTTGATCCAAACATTATGAATATCAAAAGCATTATTGATGCAACTATTCCGGACAGTCTAGCTCTAGCTCCATTTGATATATTAATTAAACTTTGACCTATCATAGCACATCCTCCCATCCCGGAAAATAATCCCGAAGCCATATTTGCCATCCCCTGAGCTATTGCTTCCTTATTACTCGATCCTCTTGTCTCTGTAATTTCATCTAGAAGATTCAATGTCAACAAGCTCTCTATCAAGCCGACACCAGCAACAATAAAAGCATACGGAAGAACAATTTTAAATGTCTCTAGATCCAATGGAACATTAGGTAAATGAAAAGGAGGAAAGCCACCTTTAATCGAAGCGATATCTCCAACAGTAGTAGTATCAATATTAAAAGCAAATACAATTCCGAAAATAGTTAATATTGCAACTAAGGAAGCAGGAACTACTTTTGTGAGTTTTGGCAAACCCCAAATTATCAACATTGTCAGTATTACCAATCCAATCATTACGAACAATGATGATCCGGTTAACCAATGCATAACTCCATTATCATCCGTGTATTTAAATTGAGCCATCTGAGACATAAATATAACTATTGCCAATCCATTCACAAATCCAAACATAACAGGATGAGGAACCAATCTAATCAATTTTCCTAAACGTAAAAATCCTGCAACCATCTGAATTAGTCCGGCAAGTATAACAGTAAGAAAAATATACTCAACACCATGTGTTTTAGCTAAGGCAACTATTACAACTGCAACCGCTCCTGTCGCACCTGAAATCATACCCGGTCTACCTCCAAATATAGACGTCACTAACCCCATCATAAAGGCTGCATATAAACCCGTAAGTGGAGACAATCCAGCTATCATAGAGAAAGCAACTGCTTCCGGAACTAATGCCAATGCTACTGTAATTCCAGATAATACCTCCGTCTTATAGTCAACAGTTTGCCTAAAATCAAATAAATTTAATACTCTTCTCATCCTTTCCTTTATAAAGTTATCTTCATTCACTTATAAGTGAACACAGCCATTACAAACAGAAATATTTAGATAATGTTTAAAAAAGTGTATGTTGTATGTAAATAGTGTCTTCAAAAAAACACATAGATTTATTTCTTTGCTGCTCTTATTGTCGTTGTTTCATTTATCCAACATCCGACTTTAAACTTTTGACCTTCTTTATATTTTCGTAGAAAAATTTCATCTATTATCGGCATAAATCTCTGATAAGAACGTATCAATTTATTTGCTTCTTTCGCTATAGAAGGATCAATCTTCTTGGCGTACTTAAATTTATCAATAGCCGGCCAAGTAACTATCTGACTATCCCAGCCTCTACCCGGACCACATATAGGTCCGCTGGAAGCATATAATTTTCCGATAAGTAAATAAGGTTCTCCCCAACCGGACTTTAACTTTGCTGCTTTAAGCGCATATTTTCTCGAAAGCCCGAAATTCTTTAGGTCTCTGTAATAGATTTTTGCAATCATATACAGATATTTAGCCTTTTTTTCTACATCATCGGTTTTATTTACAAATATCTCAAAATTCTTAACTGCCTCTTTGAAGTTTCCTTCATTATAGGCATTATATGCTTTACGTAGTGGACCGGGTTCAGGTGGCGCTACATAACATTTACCTGATATTAATATTCTAAGTTCAGCGTATGCTATATCTGAAATATCACAACCGCCCCACATAAGTTTTCTATGTACCAAATTCACGGTATCACAACTATTTTTTCCCTTCTCAAAAATATCCAAATACTTTGTTGAATAATATTCACATGGATAAAATCCCTTAATCGCTTCAAAATTATCAAGCAACTTTGGAGCATAATCCTTTATCATATCCCATGCTTGGCACTCTGTTCCCTTGCAATGTTCAGTACCGTATTTGATTGCATTTATCATATGATTTGCATATCTTTTTGCATCTAAGGTATCAAGTTTACCACCCACGAATCTATCATAAATCATTTTGCTAAATGGATTGATAACAAAATAATCCGTTTTCTCTTTTTTAGCATCAACAGCTTTAGCAAACATATCGAATATTTCATCTTGACTCACATCTTTATTAAAATAATAGTAAAAGTCAAATGCTTTTCGTCCCAATACATAGGCTTCATCACCAAAACATTCAAGTCTCTTATCATAAATCCAATTGATAGAATCGATCAAAGATTTTCTTTTAGCCGGATCTTTTTCAATCCCATAATAATGCTTAAAAATCTTAATCCCATCATCAAAATGATACTTCATCCTACCATTTGCTCCAGGTGCTAAACGCACCGCAGGAGACCAATATTCAAGAGCCTGATCATATTCATTGGTCTTAAGAAAATTGTGAAAAATGAAAAACATACCCTTGACATCTTCTCCGTCTTCCAAATCCTTAAACATAGTACAAGGCGTAGGACGAGGTTCGTTATCAACTTTTTTCACCTCTTTCTTTTCCTCTTTAACCACCTCTTTAGCTACCTTGGGAGAACAGGAGCTCATAAAAAACAAAACCATAATTGATATCACAATCGAAAACCTAAGCATATATTTATTTTATAAATTAAAAAAAAATTAAGTTACAAATATATTCAATTCAAGTGTAAATACTGAAATAAAAAGAAAAAATAACATTTTCATTTATAATTCCTGTTTTGAAATTCAGCAATTTAATTGTTATACCAAATAAAAACCAAAATGCCCGATAAATTCGTTATCTTTTTACGTTCTTCTGCTTTTAAAATTATTTCCATAACTATAGGCTATGCAAAGAATTTTAAAATTTGAATAACTAAAAAATATTTAGAATTTATTCAGGGCATTTTAATATTCATTTGGTATAATTTATTAAATTGCGTTCTCATTACAATAATTTAAAATAAAGGGGAAATGGCTATTAATCAAAACAATTCATTTGTTCTAATAAAATTACTGGCTTTTTCATTTTACCTTGCAATTATTAGTATAAGTTTTAGCTCTTGTGGAGATAAATGCAAGGACGTACTTTGTGAAAGCGGGTATTGCATAAAGGGTGATTGCTTTTGTGACACCGGCTATTCCGGAGAAAGGTGTGAGATTAAGGAAAGCGACAAGTATGTCGGACTATACGTAGGAAAATTATCTTTTCCGGATATTCCCGAATCACAAATCGTTGATATGAAAGTTAAAAATTATGATTTTAATCCATTTGATTTAAAAATAAACATCAATAACCACAACGGAGTGGAGTTTTTCAATCTTAATGCTCATGTAAACAAAGATACGATAGTGATTGAACAATCATTCAATGAACACATTACGCCATACGACACCATTATCAATCTGATATATCCATCCAAGGGAATATTAAAACAAGATTCAATACTGGAATTTCCCATTGTTTACAGAAATATAGAGGATATAACATATACGGTATATTTGAACGCAGTTAAGAAGAAATAGGAAGTTGAAGTACTTCCGATGTACAGTAGGATTTTCCGGCAAGAGGTCAAGAGACCTTTGCCTTGGAGAGGTCTTAGAGGGTGATAGCTATTTTTATTAGTTTGGCATATTTTTTGCGCTTTATTTGGTTGATAACTTATTTATTTTTAACTTTGTAAACATATTTTTATGAAAAAGCAAAAAGCAAAAAGTTTAATTTAATTTTAACGCTTTTTTTTATGATTACCGGTATTGGTATATTGGTTCAATCGTGTACCAAAGACGGTGCAAATTTGATTGATAACAAAACTTCCACACTTGAAATGAGAGATGATGAAGTAAATGTATTCTCTCCCGACGACTCCATCAAAGAGACCATATTAGGAGAAAAGGCTCCCTGCAATCCTTATACTGTCGAAATAGTAACAACAGCATGGAACAATCTATATCCTGATAATACAGTGAGTACTGTTCCCGCTACCGATTTTTACGTAAAGTTCAAGCCCTCCAGTGAAGAACAAGTTTATGAATTATACAAAGATCCTGACCTGACTATATGGGATTTCCCTTTGGATCATAAAGTGATACAAATGGGAGATTATTATGTACAACCTGACAAAGGAGAAAACGATATACCGGATTTGTATAGCCAGGTTGGCAAAGATTACCCATTGGCTTCAAAGGGTGTCGATTATGAAAAATTGGCAGAATTGGTAGATGTTCCATATAATACATTTCTATCTGCAGAGACATTTAGGCTTTGCGATTTGACCCATAAACCAATTCGAGTAGTAGTAGATTCTATTCCTAAACCCGATACAGTTGACCCATACATTCCGGATCCTCCACCATCTGATCCACCCCAAATAGATTGTGATCCCGATTGTCCCAATTACCCTTGTTGTTTTTTAGATATTGTGGATTGCGATGGAGAATTAGACCCATTTGAACAGGAAATGTGTAATCATTATGAACCGGCTTGCTATCCTAGTGATCCTGATTGGCCTGAGTGTTTAAATCCCGATGATGACGATGATGATAATATCAATTCCTGCGGATGTCATACTTTTAGAAATAGGAGAAAACCGGCAGGTTGTGTCAGAGTACAGTCACCAACCGGAAGTGGTTATGTTGGTGTCAATAATGCCAAAGTAATAATACAGAACTCTCCAGTGTATGGTTCTAATGCGCCTTGGGTTTGGAGTAAACCAACGCAAACTGACGAAAATGGATGCTGGAAAATTGATAGAGAATGTGAAGGCAGAATATGGGTTTGGGTAAAATTTAAAAATGAAAATGCATATATCAGAGGACATCAAGGCTCCAATCTTAGGAGATTTTTTAATCCGGTTACCGATTATGTGGGAAGAGTATCCGGACCAAATTTCAGTAATATTGAAGTAATTTACAATAGATGGGATATTGCGGGTCCGGGCACCCAGACCCAGAGATACTGGTGTGCCGCTACTACAATCAATGCTGTGGAAGAGATCCACAATATGTGCAATGCTGAAGGTATAAATGAACCACCACATCTTGATATATATCTTGCCGAAGATGAAACAGGGGCTGCATGGATGGCTCATTATGGTGGAGTAAACAACAATATATATGCGCAAGTATTGAATAGTATATATTGGCCCTTAGCCTTGGATAATATAATTGCTTCAGAGTTTTTCTTACCGGATATCTTCCTTGACAGGAATGAAATGCCCGGTGACTTTCCCGGAACTGCCTTCCACGAGATGTCTCATGCCAGTCATTTTACCAATGTTGGCTCCGGATGGTGGCAACATCTTACAAAATTTGAATACGAACATAATGGACATGGCGGTCCAACTGATAACACCGATACAGATGCCGGATATTGTGCCATAGCTGAAAGTTGGGCAGATCATTTGGGGGTGTTGTTTGATGCAGGAAATCCTATAAATTCACCTGATAATGAAAGTTTAATCTTTGAGAATAATGGTTGGGTTCCTGAGGGATTACATTATGATTTGTTTGATATAAATACAGGTAGTGGTGTAGAACCTCCAGGACCTCCACCTTTATTTATTGTGATTACTGATAATGTCTCCGGCTTTACAAACGAAATGATTTTTGATGTACTGGATGCTAACACTACTACAATTCCTGAAATGAGACAAAATCTATGGAATGAATACAATACTGCATCTGGAGTAAATGCAACTCAGGCTGATTACTTATCACTGTTCAATGATTATGGATATTGATTATTTATTTAAGAAAGGGAAAGTGTTGCTTTCCCTTTCTTAACAAAAAACAAAAAATATGAAAAAATTAATATTATTAAGTATTTTTAGCATTGTTTTCTATGGTTGCCCCAATAACCACATCAATGAAGGATGCAATTTCCCTTATTATGAGTTTGATATGCCTGTATCTTTTACACCAGTGAATAAAATCATCAATATTGGTGATACCATCACAGTATCCTCATTTATACCAAGGGAAAAATGGGATAGAGATTCAAATTATATATTTATTCTGGATAGTGTGGATTTTCATATTGGGGGAGGAATTGTAAGAATGGATACATTATTAGAAAAAGGCAAACATTATAATTTTGCTGATGATTTTAATTGGATTGCTGACTCTATTTATAATTTTAGAGTCGCAACAATCTCTTATACTTTTGACTATTATTATCGGGTTGATGGATACAAAATACATTTTAATATGATACCAAAACAAAAAGGTAGTTATCTTTTCACCTTAAATTCTCTTATAGGGGCTACTCCAAATATTAAAGGTAAAGTAATAGAAACAAAAAATAGAGAGTGTAGAACAGATGCTTGGAATGTATGTTTTATGACAAATGAAGGGAATAATTATAAAGAACTTTTAAAAGAAAGTCCTAATAAAGATTATAATACCACTGTTAATAATAGATGGGACGAATATAATACAATAAAAGGTGCACATTGCTTCAAAGTGGAATAGCGAGATTATTTTTGAGGGATGAATAGTATGTTTGTAGGGTGCATCACCCAACTTTACAACTTATTTTAGTGTCTTGTAAGGTAGGAAATGTGATAAAAAGCCACGAATAATAGAATAATAAAACACAAAATAGAGATAATCAAATGCGATATTACACAAATATTGGTGCTTTGCACCATTTATACTTGATTTAGATATGAAAAAACTATTATTATTAAGTATTTTTAGTATTGTTTTCTATGGCTGTCCGAATAACCACATCAATGATGGGTGCAATTTCCCTTATTATTTATTTGACGTACCTGTAACTTTTGAACCGGATGATAGTATCATACATATTGGTGATACCATAACGGTATCTTCATTTATACCGAGGGAAAAATGGGATAGAGGTTCAAATTATATATTTGTTTTGGATAGTGTTGATTTTCATATGGGAGGAGGAATTATTAAAATGGATACATTGTTAGAAAAAGGTAAACATTATCATTTTATGGATGATTTTGAATGGATTGTTGATAGTATTTACAATTTTAAAATAGCGTCAAATTCATATTCTTTTAATTATCATTATTTTAATAATGAATACTATATAAAGTTT
>JALVAD010000126.1 GCA_027011385.1 Saprospiraceae bacterium
TTGGAGGAACGAGCCACTAGAACGTTAACTGAAGAGCCGTATGATGGGAGACTATCACGTACGGTTCTGTGAGAGGCTTGGGGTGAAATTCCCCTTGCCTACTCGATGCAGAAAAGGTTTTGTTGTATTTCTGGCTAAACGGTGGCTGTCTTTTGGGTAAATGCTTAAGAAAATATTTCGGAGTTTAGAATTCGGAAAAATATCATTTTAGGGTAGGGGTCTTTAAGAGTAAAACGAATAAAAATTCGCGGCTTTTAGGAGAATTTAAATTTTAAGAACTTGGGTAAAAATCTCGTAAAACTCGCCAAAATATTTGGGGTGAGATGAATATTTAAAAGTTTGGGAATAGCTCTTTGGGAAAAAAGTAAAAAATTGCAAACGCGCATTTAGATTCGGCTAAAATTGCTGAAATTTCGGGTTTAAACGTGGAAATTTTGTGATTTTGCTCTTTAAATCCTTGATGTTAAGCCTAATTTTACTAAATTTCGGTCAAATTTCGGGGGTAAAGGCTCTTGAAGTTTGGGTAAAAGTTGAAATTTAAAGTTTTGAATCGAAATTTCGGGCTAAAAAGCTCTTAAATTAAGTGCTTTGGAAATTTAGTCATAATGATTTAAAATCTCAACCCTCAATTTTTACTTTTTGGGACTAAATTTAAAGGTTCAATGGCTCGTGAATCTCGGGTAAAAGCCGCTTGGATTGTTGTTTTTTAAGAATTAAAATGAAAAATGATATTTTCCTTGGGTTTGGGCTAAAATGGATGTTTAGGACAGTAAATCCAAAAATCCAGCCAGCACAACTCGGCACAAGTCATTCGGAGTAAAAAATAAAAAACAACATAGAACTACAGTGCATAACACTAGATATAACATCATAGCCGCCTTACGTCAGGCTACGCTGCATATCATTATCCGTTATATAGGACTATTTTGTGTTCCTGATTTTGAGATTTGTCTGTAAAAACAAGAACAATATTTATGTAAAGAGCAAATTCAACATTAATATTAAAAAATTAATTAATTTTGTGTATTCAAAGCTTAAATTATGAGTAAAACAAAATTAAGTGTAAATGAGATTGAAATTGTTCTTTATAAAAAGGATGAAGAAGAATACATTTCTCTCACTGATATGGCAAAATTTAAAGATGCCAAAAGAACAAATTATATAATTCAAAATTGGTTAAGAACGAGAAATTCAATTGAATTTTTAGGACTTTGGGAACAATTCCATAATCCAAAGTTTAAACGCATCGAATTCGATGCGTTTAAAAATGAAGCTGGTTCAAATAGTTTTACTTTAACCCCTAAAAAGTGGATTGAATCAACAGATGCAATAGGAATAATCTCTAAATCTGGAAGATATGGTGGAACTTATGCTCATAAAGATATCGCTTTTGAATTTGCATCTTGGCTAAGTCCAACTTTTAAACTTTATTTAATCACAGAATATCAACGATTAAAAGAAGTTGAAACAAACCAGTATAATTTAGAATGGAACGTAAAACGAATTTTATCTAAAACAAACTATCATATTCATACAGACGCAATTAAAAATTTCATTTTACCTGAAAAGAATTATGAAAAAAATGATGAATGGCTTGTTTATGCGGAAGAAGCAGATTTGTTGAACGTTGCTCTATTTAATTGCACTGCAAAAGATTGGAGGGAAGCTAATATGGAATTTGCAAGTAAATTAATGAATATTAGAGATATTGCAAGTATAAATGAGCTTGCAATACTATCCAATCTTGAAACAATCAATGCACAGATGATTAAGGAAAAAGTAAATAAACGAGATAGATTTGTTAAATTGAGAGAAATTGCTAAATATCAGTTGTCTGTTTTGAATGATATGGATTTTATGAAGTCATTAAAAAAATTAGATGACAGGGTTTTTGTGGATTACAAAAAGAAATTGAAATAATCATTAATTACACTTATAATTGAAGAGAAAGCCCTATATAACATTAGATATAACATCATAGCCGCCTAACGTCAGGCTTCGCTGCATATCATTATCCGTTATGCGTAATTCCCCATATTCAGAAAATGGAATTAATTTCTTCAGCAAACGTTCTGACCGACTATAGAAGAAAAAATCAAGCTGAATTTGAGAAATTTGGGGGTATTGATAATCAATCTTTTAACGAACGTTAGTCATAATTCCTGATATTCAGAAACTGGAATTAATTTCTTCAGATAACGTTTAAGGTAATAAAAACAGTAAAAACAAGTTGATTTTGTCAATTTTAGAGCATAGATAATCAGGCATTTAACGAACGTTAGTCATAATAAAAAAACAACCCACACCCTAACATAATAATACATACTTATCAATCCATGAAAACAATAATCTATGAATAAAGATGAACAGAATACAGCACCATTAGCAGCATGGTTTTTAGGACCAAAAGCAGAGCATTCAAAAGAATGGATTGAAATAATTAACTATATATTTCAAGATTATGTTCATTGGCGCAGAAATTATTTTCCAAATGATAAAGTAATTGTAAATAGACATAAAAGAAGAGAACATGAAATATGGTTTGATTCATTAAACACTGAAATTGATAAATTAGTTAGTCAACTTAAAGCTCATTACCCTTTTCATTCACCTCGCTATATTGCTCATATGCTCTCTGAACAAACTTTACCAGCAGTGGTTGGTTATTTTGCAGGAATGCTATATAACCCAAATAATGTTACAGACGAAGCAGCCCCAATTACTGTTAAATTAGAAATAGAAGTAGGTAAAATGATTTCTGAAATGTTAGGATATGATACAAAATCATCATGGGCACATCTTACATCTGGTGGTACAATTGCAAATTTTGAAGCAATGTGGGTTTCAAGAATTTCTCAGTTTACACCATTAATTGTTAAAGAATATTGTATTGAAAATAAATATGATTTTATAATAAAAACACCAAATAATAGCTTCAAAAATATTTGTGATATTGATAATATTGAACTTCTTCACTTGAAACCAAATGAAGCTTTATATATGCCAAGGAAACTGGCTCAATATTTAATTAAAGATTTAAATAAAAAGGAAAGTATCATTAACGAAATTAACAAACATTTCTCTACAAGTAGATTCAATATTAAGAAAAAAGGAACTATTTCTATTTATAATGAATTAAACATTGAACATATCATTTTTGTTTCAGAAGCTGCACATTATTGTTTTCATAAAATTTGTAATTTATTAGGAATCGGTGAAGAATCTGTACGCTTAATCCCTGTTGATTCATCATTTAGAATTAACACTGTAAAACTTAAACAAGCTCTTTGGAATTTACAACCAAATCAAATTCCCTTAGCAGTTGTTGGGATTGTAGGTACAACAGAAGAAGGAGCAATAGACCCAATTCATGAAATTCAAAATATTCGTGCTGAATATGAAAAAAAGAAAAACAGAAGTTTTTGGTTACATATTGACGGAGCTTATGGTGGCTATATTCGTAGTATTATAAAATCCCCTGATATTTCTCTTAATTATGATGCTAAAAGTTTTGATGAAATTTTTGAAGAATATAATTCTCTACAGGATATTAATGAAACAATTTCTTTTTTTTCATCAACTATAAAAAT
>JALVAD010000127.1 GCA_027011385.1 Saprospiraceae bacterium
GAATCGGGATTGTAATTATATGGTAAATATATATTCAGAGTTCTTTTCTCATTAAGGATTTTTGAATCGATTATTTTTGTTTCACCAATTATAAGTTTTTTATTAGCTTCATTCTGAGATATTAGATTGAATGAAAAAAGTAGTAAGCTGAATAATATTATATATGCTTTATTCATATTTTATGTGTTTTTGATTGAGAATTGCGCGAAGTTAAAATAATACGTGTTGGTATTATAATAACGGGTGAGAAATTTTACAAATATATTAGTGTTTGGATGAAAATGGACAATTTTTTAAATAAAGATCTTATTATTAAAATAGACATTAAATGTATTATTTTCCATATCCTTCATCAAGATACCATTTTGCATATTTTTTATAGTTCTCCGGTGTTTGCCTGAAAAAATCAGCCATTGTGCTTTCGTCGAGTTTCTTTATCTTTTTAGCAGGAATCCCAGCGTATATATAACCGGATTCGCAAATCATTTTGGTTGGAACTACAGCTCCAGCTGCTATCATACAATGAGACTGCAATACCGCATTGTCCATTACTATTGCTCCCATACCTACCAGAACATCATCGTTTATTGTACAACCGTGTATGATCGCACCATGTGCTATACTCACTCGCTTGCCTATTTTCACAGTTGAGATTTCAAAAGTGCTGTGGAGCATTGCTCCATCTTGAATATTGCTATCATCTCCTATTGTTATTGATCCCACATCTCCTCTCAGTATTGCCCCATACCAGATACTGCAATTATTACCGATAGTGATATCTCCTATAAGCATTGCTGTTTTTGCAATAAAGCAATCTTTCGCGATTGACGGTGTTTTACCTAATAGAGGTTTTATATTATCTTTCATCGTTATTTTTTTTATCAATAATCAATTTTGAAACGCAAGATAACACTCTTCTACAAAATTAACTTTAAGGTATCGTATTTTTAGTTATTCACAATTATTTTTTTTACGATAATGCCTTCCGCTGACTTTATTTTGATAAAATAAATACCCTGATTTACATCTTTTAATTTTACAGTTAGCAATTGATTATTTGTGACAAGGATTTTACTTTGTATATTTTCCCCTTCAATATTAAAGATAGAAATATAAACATTATTAATTTGTGTATTATTCAAGTCAATTATAAATTCACCGTCTGTTGGATTGGGGTAAATATTTATGCTTTCAAAATCTTTGTCTAAATCAACAGCATTTGTTGAACCGGTAATACAAACAGTAGTATCGACAGTACAATTTGTTAAGGTGTCGGTTATCACCAATGTATAGCAACCAGCCGTATCTATATTGTTTGCATCTTTATCATTATGTGAATAGTTTTTTGGCCCTGACCAATCATAAATAAAATGCCCTGAATCGCTTGTACTGATGTATATAGCTCCAAGATTTTCATTTGTGATATTAATTACAGAGTCCACTATGATATTGATTTTATCATATTGCATTACATTAAATGTGTCAATTATCTGACATCCTAACGAATCAGTAATTGTAACTGTATATGCACCGGCACAAAGGTTTGTGATTGTTTCTGTGGAATCGCTATTGCTCCAAGAGTATTGCAGCGGGGGAACAGAATTTAAAATGTTAAGAATTGAGATTGTTCCGAAGCATTCGCCAAAACATGTGGGATTTGTAGTAAATGAATCTACCTTCAATTGCCCCGGGGAGACTATTTCAAATGTGTCTTTGTAAATACAACCGAGTGAATCAGTTATTGTTAAATAGTAAAAACCATTGCAAAGACTATCGATTTTACTGATTGAATCTCCAGTGTTCCATTTGTAATCATATGGCTCATCAAATCCAAAAAGACTATCTATGCTTATCGTTCCTAAACATTCACCATAGCAATTGTTATTGTTAATTTTTGTATAAATGGTATCAAGCGTGCAATCACATTTTTTTACAAAAATATTAGTACAAATAGTGTCTCCAACACTACAATGATTGTAACCAAATCCACAGATAGTATAGTTGCCCGGATTAGTAAAGTGCATTGTTGTATCTTTGTTGGAAGTAGTACTTTCAGTACCATTTACAATCCATACATAATCGGTAGCTTTATAAATATTATTCATTGCAAAAATAGGTGAGTCATCCATGCATATAGTATCGCAAGAATTAGAATCATTATTGCAAGAGATACTGTCTGGTCCTATGATTTCAGGAAATCCTCCTCCTTCGGTAACTTCAATCCAATATTTACACATTGTACCGGCACAACCATCAATAAAAAAGTAGTAAATATGACCGATTATCAAATCTGTCATATCTATTGGGATATCTCCTGAATCAATACATTCACATTGCAATAGAACCGGATTTTCCATATCACAATCATCAAATAGACCGTACTGAATGCCAATTTGTCCTCCTCCTGATATACAATCAAAAGTATGCAATATTATTGAAACATCAGCAGCCCCTGCAACAAAAGCAAACCATGAAGGATTCTGTAAAAAATCTTGACCTTCACATCCGGGAATATGAGTCTCTTGATTTTGTGTAACCATGGTGTAGCATATACCGTTAAGATCATTTAATTCGCAATTTACCTCTGCGTCTTGGCAGGAATAGTCCGCTATTTTATCGCAATCAGAAGAAAACATACCTGCATCCCAATTATTTTGGACATCGCCTGATTCAATTCCGAAATAATATGTTATACCGTCAAATGGGTTAGCATCACTATCTTTGTTATCATCCATACCAATATCCCTATCTGTAAAGCTATATCCATCCGGTAAATAAAACTTTATATTGTATTCTCCAGGCTCAATTTCATAAGATAAATCAAAGCTATAATGCCCTGCGGCATCAGTTGTGTCATGATATATATTAGGGCTAGTAGCACATACCAGTTCAACTGCGACGCTTTCGATTCCCGGTTCTCCACCATCTTGTATTCCATTTTCATTAAAATCATTCCACACAAAATCACCTACGGTACTAAATAAAAAATATCCGGCGTCAATATTATCAATACTTTGGTTTGCAGAAAGTGTATAAATAGATGTAGTTCCTTGACCATTGCTATTGTCCACATCACTATCCAAATCATCGTTATCTACGACATTAGGTTCTGTAAAGTGTTCATATCCTATTGATGAAGCATCAAATTTTAAATAATAATCTCCTTCAGTAATATTTTCAAATTGATAAATCCCATTTACATCTGTATAGACTGAATCAAGCAAAAGATTGTTTGTATCATATAAAAATACATGTACATCTGACAATGCTTTATCGTAATTAGATTGAATCCCTTGACCGACCAAATCCTCCCAAACATATCCGCTAATAGACTGGGTGACAGGTGGTGTAAATTCTTTTTTTAGATTAAAGAGAAGACTAATTAAGGAAAGAATAATTAACATTGGATTTTTCATAATAATAGTGTAAAGAAGTGATTGAAATATATAAACCAATTTGACTAAAAGTATCCAAAAGGCGTAATATCAGCCAAATATAGAAAATAATTATTAAAAAACAAAAAAGTATAGTTATAAAACGAGGAATTATTTGGAAATGTGAAGCTTTATTAAATAAAAAGTGTTTTTT
>JALVAD010000128.1 GCA_027011385.1 Saprospiraceae bacterium
ATTTTATAGATTCTCTCTTTATTTATTCTTATTTTGTCCTTTTTATTTAAGATTTTGTTCTAATGATTATTTTTTATACTAAAGATATTGTTGAGAATATAGCTATTCTAAAGGATGAAGAAGCAAGACATTGCTCAAAGGTTTTGAGGCATAGAGTTGGGGATATTATTGTGTTTATTGATGGGGAAGGGAAGTTTTATGAATCTAAGCTTATAGATATTTCAAAAAAGGAATGCAAACTAAAGATTTTTAAAGACTGGGAAGGATATAAACCGGATTATGAATTGACAATAGCAATTTCATTAGTGAAGAATACAGCGAGATTTGATTGGTTCTTGGAAAAAGTTGTAGAAATTGGAGTTACTGAAATAGTCCCTTTGATATGTGAAAGGACACAAAAACGGAATATTAAGGAAAAGCGCATGGAGAATATTATTATCTCTGCCTCCAAACAATCTTTAAAATCTAGTTTTCCGGAACTACATAAGCCTTTAAAGTATAAAGACTTTGTAAAGGACTTAAAAGGAGAATCTGCATTTATTGCTCATCTAAATGATTATTCGGAGTACTTTGGGGAAATTGTAGCTCCAAGGAGTAAAATAACTATCATTATAGGTCCTGAGGGTGATTTTACTGAGGAAGAATTGTCTTTTGCTTTTGATAATGGGCTTAAACCTGTAACTTTGGGGAAAAGTCGACTTAGAACTGAAACTGCTGGAGTAGTGAGTTGTCAGATAATAAATACAATTAATGAAATCTCAAGTTAAAAATATATATTTTTGGTTATATCTAATAACCGTATATCTATTGATATTGGCTTTTAGAGGATTTGAATTTGCATCTGGAGATATGGTTGAAATAATCAATTATTCCAAGCATATGATGAATCCTAAATTGTTGGTGAATGATTTTTATATCAATAATATTTCAGCAGTAATCCCAAATGAAAGATATGTGTTTTCCGGAGTTCTGAAATTGTTTTTAGGTGATTATAAGTGGATGATATTTATTACTCACAGTATATTGACATTATTTATGTTGCTTGGATTATTCAAGATAATATCCTTGTATATTCGGCAAGAATCTTTTGTTTGGCTTACTGTTTTGATTTTGTTCGGTCCTTTGTATAAAATTAATCTGGGTGGTAATGAATTGTACTACAATATGCTTATATCAAGCTTTGTTGCAAAAGTGTTTGGAGTTTGGGCAATATATTTCTATTTGATAAAAAAAAGATCAACTGCAATAATATTTATTTTATTTTCCACATTGATACATCCGACTGTGGGTTCACAATTGTTTATAATTGTAATAGCATCAAGGTTTTTGTCATTCTTAGAAAATAGGGGATGTCTAGTAAATAAAAAAGAATTGATAAGTGTAATGTTGTATTTACTGGTAGCGGGAGGATATATTTTTGTTTTATTAAAAGCAGTTCAGGATTATGGAATTGACAAAAATTCATATTTTGAAATATTTGAATTTCGTGTTCCACACCACTTTTTCCCTGCCTATTTCCCTATTAAAAGTTATATTATTGAACTGATGCTATATGGGATGGGAATTATGTTTATGTTGAAATATAAGATGAATGATTTTACTAAATTTAGTATAATTATTTTTTTTGGAATTCTAGTTTATTTGCTGGGAGTATATTTATTGAAAATACCATTTGTATTGAATACGCAGTGGTTTAAAGCTACGATTTGGCTTGAATTGATCTATCTGATTGCAGTAATGAAGTATTTTGATGATAAAGTAAAATTGAATTTGTGGCAGGAGAAAGCGGTTTTCTATGCCATAATTACTCTGTGTCTCGTAGCATGGATAATGATTATTGGTGGTAATAATTATTTTGCACAAAAACCTTATCAGTTTAGCGAGAATATTGATTTGAACGAAGAAGAGCTATTGGGTAAAGAAGTCAAAAGGCTAACAAAAAGTGGCGATCAATTTATTTGGCCGATAGAATTTTCAGGATTCAAATATTATGCTGAAAGAGGAGCTTTTGTTGATTATAAATCAGTAGTACATAGAGGTACGGTTTTGGATAAATGGTATTCAAGAATCAAAAAAGTTTATGGGATAGATATTAAAACGAGACGAAAATTCAAAGATATAAAGAAAAGTGCACGAAAAATTTACAAGGGAATGACAATTGAAAAAATTAAGCAATTTCGCGAATTGGGGATTGATTATATAGTCCAATATTCGGATGTTAATCTGGATTTGCCCTTGATAACCGAGAATAAAAAATATAAAGTTTATAAATTATAAAAACATTAGTTATGAAAATTAAAATCACGTTTATCTTACTGTTTTTGACACCTATTTTTATGGTATCTCAGATTTCGATAGATAATTTATTGAATGAAAAATTCGATAATGGAATTGAACAATACAGAACGAATAATCTAATAAAACCAAGGGGTTTTACCGATGAACTAAATAGCGAATTTCAGTCTATTGTTGATAGTGAATATGGAAAAAGTGGTGCTGCGGGAATCTCTTGTGCCGTTATATCTGCTGATGATGAATGGACAGGAGTAGCAGGTCTATCTTCCCCTACGGATAGCCTGACTTCAGAAATGGTGCTTGGAGTAGGTAGTTTGACAAAAAGCATTTCTTCTGCGACAATTTTAAAACTTGAAGAAGAAGGGAAATTGAGCATTGATGATGTAATAGAAAAATGGTTAGGAAGGCGAAAATATGTTGACAGTACGATCACTATAAGGCAATTGCTCAACCATACTGCAGGTGTTTATAATGTGACCGATAATCCAAAGTTTATCCAACAAATAAATTCAGGAACAGATAGAATATGGAAACCGGAAGAAGTATTGGATAGTTTTCTGCTTGAACCGTATTTTACACCTGGCAATGGATGGCATTATTCCAATTCAGGATACATTATGATAGGAATGATAATTGAGAAAGTTACTGGAAAGGGATATCACGAGGTCGTTAGGGAAAAATTATTGAAGCCGTATGGTTTGGATAGTATGTATCTAAAACCATTTGAAACTAATAGCCTCGAAGTTGGTCATTTTTGGGCTTCACCTACCGGAGGAGATCAAGGAATAGATTTGACAGGTTTAGGTTTTGAATTTGAAGCTTTGTTTTCAGGAGCATGGGCAGCGGGAGCATATATGGCCAGAACTATAGATATAACTAATTGGATGAGATTATTGGCTTCTGGAAAGGTTTTGAATGAGGATTCTCAAAATGAATTATTAGAAGGTGTTAGTCTTGGGAATAATGTTTATTATGGTTTGGGAGTCGGATATTTATTAAATACTAGCGGTGATATTTTTACTATTGGACATGATGGGAATATTGGATACACTACAAAGGCTTACCATTTCTTAAATGAAAACTTAACTATTGGAATACAATGTAATGATGCTACGGTAGAGGCAAATACATTGAATAATATTTTGAATAGAATATATTTGGCATATAAAACCAAAACAAACAATATTGCAAAAATTAAAATTGAAAAAAAGCTTAAAGTATTTCCAAATCCGGCAATAAATACTATCAATATTGATTTTAATGATATAAAAATAAATGAATTTACTATATAC
>JALVAD010000129.1 GCA_027011385.1 Saprospiraceae bacterium
TTCAGTATTTATTTTCGTACCATTGAACACAGGTTTATTCAAGACAATCTGACCAAAGATATTGAATAACGTCATATCGTATTGACTATTATTATCAATAACAATTGTAAAGACATCACTAACCGGATTAGGATAAATAAGAATATCATTTTTATTATTAATAATATTTGTATTTTCGGTGAGTTGTGTATCTGTATTGCTAACAAAGTTGTAATAATCACTTTCTTCTCTTTCTCCTCCTCTTGAACAATCTGTGGGAGGATCAGTTACTGCATTTGAAAAATCAAGTTGATGATCATTAGAAACAGGATGTCCACAATCATTTCCCCAAGGAATATCTTTAAATGAATAGATATTAGCTACATTAAAAGGTGGAGGTGGATTTTGACCTGCTTCATACGGTCCATATTTCCAATAATTACCCTTTGCATTTATATCACCTACATAGTCTGATAGTAGGCCATAATAACAAACATCAAAAGCATAATGACAAATAAAAGAATTAGGATGGTCGCCACCGCTATTTTCCATAGCATCTATTTCAAAAATAATATTAGAGCCTTTTACTCCTGTATAAGCATTGAGTGTTGCACAATCCATATGTAGGTTGCCATATAATGTCCAATTAGGATATTGCCCTGACACAGTTCCATTCAAGGCTACTGCTGCAAATACATCTGTAGGGTCTGAAGCAAAAGGAGGAAACCAACTGGGGTTTTTAATGGTAGCTCCATCTATAAGTGATATATTATTGCTCCCATTGATTGCTAGTATTCCGGTTAAAAGGAAGTTAATAGTCCCTCCTTGCATCGTGAACAGATTAACACTATTTAGCCAAACACCTGTAGTTACATCAGTCATTGTACTATTATCCATGACTAAATTATCATTATTGGTACCGGAAACTCCAACTCCACATTCATTAAAAGTGCAATCTTGAATCAAACTTGTCAATCTTTTGCTTATGCCAATAGCTGTGTTTGTATTGAAAAAATTGCTATTAGTAATAATATCATTATACAAATTGGTATTACTCTCACCGCCTATGTTCAGTGCCATGAAAAAATCGTGAAAATTTGAGTGATCAATCTGTGTGGATTTTGCCTTGTTCCCCCATATCGCTGTAGCCAAATTCCAACTATCCGGAATATCATAGCTGTAGAAATCAACATTATTCACAATTATCATATTACTTTTACTTTCGATTAATGCTGTTCCATAATATACTATTTTTCCTTCAGAAAGCTTAAGGTTTTTATCCTCGACTAATAATTTAGCTTCGGCATTCAATTGTAGCATCTTATAATTCTGCCCAATACCTTCAAGTTCGAAATCACTTTGTAGGGTCAGTATATTGTACTTATCAAATTGGAAATAGCCATTTCCGCTAAAATCCGGCTTTCCTCTCCATACCAATTCTCCACCTCCTTTGATATGAATATTGGCAGCCCCGTCAGGGTCTTGACCATCCCATAATTGGATTTTTGCTCCTGCATCGATGATAAGTTGTCCGCCATCTTCTACTAAAAGATCGGAATAATGTTGAATTCTAAGTATTCCTCCAGTTTTAACATGAAGTTTCCCTCCTGATTCTATACGAATGCTTGAACCAAATGTAGAATTAAGTATTCCTCCTGATGATACAAGTAATTCTCCATCTTGTTTTATTACTATTTTTGACTGATCTTCGAGTTTTATCAATCCGTTTTCCCCCACTTCAAGAGTACCGTTGTCTTTTATTTCTACAGTTCCTGTATTCTCTACAGATTGGTCTCCTATCGTTATCTCTCCACCATTATACACCTTAACCAAAACAGGAGTACTGCCACAGTCATATCCCATAATATATACGGTATAATCTTGTGGATGATTATTTTGATAATTAGCTTGATTTAATCCATCAGTAAATGCTATCAAGTCATCTCTGTTAATCCAAAGTTTACCTGTATTATACACATCTAGATTAAAGTCAATAATCTTATCCAACACAAGTGGTTCTTGACCCTCTACCAAGGTATGGAAACCATAATTGAAAGTTCTATTAACAATGGGAGATGCGGTATTAGTATAATATCTATGGGACTCTGTGAATAGTTTGTTCATGCCCTGTAAATATTTTAGAGTAAATATTTTAACATAATACCCAAAATCTAGGCTAGCGTCATGAGGATTGTTGTAGTTTTCGGGTTGGTCACCATACCATTTTGTTTTAGTAGTTGACCCGATATAATTATTGAAATGTGTTAATGGCAATACGTTTGATTTGTCAGATAAATCATTGCTATAATATGGATTTATATCATTATTTACATCATCCAAAGACAATGAACTAATAGTAGGAACAAAACAAAAATTAGGATAATTCCAACTTAAAGGAACTTGATTAGACAACCACCCCCCTGGGCTGCTATCATAAGGCAAAGCATTTGTCACCCTTCGTTCATCTGAGTCCGAAAATCCAATACCCAATACTTTTATTTTAATCTTCCCTTTATAAACAGTTCCAGCTCCATCAGGAAGAGCTTTAACCAATAGATTATATTTAAAATTCCAAACTGTTCCAGAAATCTTTTTCCAAAACCCATTACCAATAAATGGAGTTAAGTCGGATGGGGTAAGTTCAGCATCTATTAGGCTTTCTCCGGGTTGGAAAAATTGTCCTATTGTCGATTGAGTTCCGGATATTACAGCTCCTTTAGATATTGCAATTTCAGGAATGGATAAATTGCCCAATGCTTCAAATTCGTTGTAAAAAGCATCATGTTGTTTATCAAGTGTACTAGCATCCGCAGTAAAAATATCAGAACCTATTTCTTTCCAATCTCCTTGTGCATAGTAATAATATAGCATTTGCCTAGATGATTCACAATTAAGAGCCAAAATACCATCAAGTAATTGCTTAGCCTTTGGATAAGAAGACAATGAAACCCCAAACAAATGATAATTGCCAAGATGAATTAACATAAATTGCATACCTAATGGTTGATTTGCCCCTTTTAAAGGAGTATCATAAGTAAAGAATAATCTTGTCTGATGGTCAATGCCGTCTTTTTCCATATATCTCAACGCTGCCTTTCCTACCAATCCCCCCATACTAAATCCCACAACAACGTTTTCTTCACTCCATTCATCTGATTTTTGACTATTTATCCATTCTATTGCATCACGAACATATTCTGCTTGTTGAAATATATCAATAGCTGAGTTTTTGAAATTTATAAAAAATGCATCATATTCATCATTAGATAATTCATCTCCTAAATTATCGTTTAATACATTATAGCCATCTTCTTCGTTAAACTGGTTTAACGGATCCCATCCTTCTATTAAAATAAGTGGCTTGTGTATCTCATCATTGCCGCATAGCTCATTCCGAATATGCCATACTTCTACACCTTCGTCATAAACCTTATCAGATTCTACAGGTTTTTTGTATCCAAATCCTGCTGTCTCAGGAGTGATTTTGATGTAAGTCTGAGCGTAAAATATTTTTCCTCCTGAACCGGTAAGTTTGATTTTGATGATAAATTTGCCATATGTAGGGAAATTAATTAATTGGTTTTGATTGAGGGCTAAAGGT
>JALVAD010000130.1 GCA_027011385.1 Saprospiraceae bacterium
CGCAAAGGTATTATTTTGTTTTTAATTATCAATGAAATATGCTAATATTTTGAGCTAAAACTCTTTGCAAATGGCATTTAATTCAAAAAACTATAAATATTATATGTATAATAATAAGCTTTTCAATTTTTTACAGGCAGATAACACTACTTAAGTTTTTCATTGTATTTACCTTCTTTTATAGCATTTTGCATCAATATCTTGATGGAATCTCCGTCAATATGATACTTTCTCATCAATTTGTCTTTTGCTTTACTGAATTCGCAACGTTTTTTCCAAAAATTAAAGACCCGCTCATCTGATTTTATAGTATCATTATTCAATAATTCACAAATATCTTTAAAGGGTAATAATTTTTTGTCCTCCATAAATTTATTGACATACGGAAGGTCTGTTTTAGTGTTTTTATCGGACAATTTAAAAAAATTCAAGAAATAAGATTCAAATTCTTTAGAATCCGTGATTTTAGTACTCTTGGTTTCAATACCGTTTTTCTTTGAACTTTTGGTATCACTATCTTGCTTACAAGATGCCAACATTGCAGATATAAAAACTAACAAAACCAAACTTTTTAAAATATTCATAATTTATAATTTTTATTGTTATTTTAATATGTGTTTTATTACAAACACTATTTTAGTTAATGTAATAAAGGTCTCAAAGGAAGACTATTGAAAATTTCATCTTCCACCTCTTCCCAGTATTTAATTCGTTTTTCGACTATATCCCGATCAAAATACATCAAAGCCAAATCGACAAAAACGCTTCCGTGTTTTTCTTCATCAATCCTGATTTTTCTGTACAGTGCTTTTAATTTAGGATCATCCAAGGCGTTTTCAATCGTTCCAAACCTTTCCTTTCCTCTAACTTCTGAGATAGAAACTATCAATAATCTATCCAAAAATCTTTCAACCCTACCGGAATGTGCTTTTTTTATCATAGCTACTGCATATTCGTCTTTTGGCATTGAATGCCTCAATTGAATTCCCCTTTCAAGCATTAATTTATATACCATCTTAAAATGTACTAACTCCTCAATAGCATTTTGAGCCAAATGTGGAATCATTTCCACTTTATCGGGATATTTGGCTATAAGTCCCATCGAGTTTGCTGCAACTTTTCGCTCTCCATCAGCATGATCTTGCAAAAACTCATCAAAGTTATTCAATACAATATCCACCCAATCTTGAGATGAAAATGTTTTCAATTGTGGTATAAGAGCCATATTAAGTGATTTGAGTTTAATAAAAACAAATATCTATCAGGATAGATAGCTTTTGAAATAAAAACTATCTTTTCAAGGTCAAAAAAACAAACCTTAATAAATACCAAAGTGCAATATTACAGATAATACTCTAAAAAGCTATTTTATATCATATTTTTTTGAGTTGTAAAGACTAATTCCTGTTTTGATGTGCTAAGCAATATAACCCTGATTATTCATGTTTTTAGCTCTATATAGATGTAAGGCATCGAAAAACGCAGATATATTATTATATTTCAAGTATTTCGTAACGCGACAGATGCATAAAGATAGAAGCAAACGTTACCCTAAATTTAGAGTATTAATTTATTTGTCATTTTGAACATAACATATATGTATTTTAAAATCACAAGCACACAATTTTAAAAAAAGGTTTCCGTTTCAAAAATAAAAATTATTACGAAATGAGTTCAACACTACAACAAGCAAAAGACAATCTGATAAAAAACGGTTTTTTGAATATAGAAATTGATAAAAGTCTCAATTTATTTGAAGAAATAAAAAGATTGAAAAAAGAAAAAAATGCAATTATACTTGGGCATTATTATCAAGAACCTGCTATTCAGGATCTATCGGATTATGTCGGAGATAGTCTTGGTTTAGCTCAAGAAGCGGCAAAAACAGATGCTGATTTGATATTATTTGCAGGTGTACATTTTATGGCTGAAACCGCTAAAATGTTGAACCCCGATAAGAAAGTTTTACTGCCTGATTTGAACGCAGGGTGTTCTCTTGCCAATTCAGCCCCTGCAGATATATTCAAGTCATTTAAATCTCTTCACCCTAATCATGTCGTTGTTTCATACGTAAACAGTAGCGCAGAATTGAAAACTATGACAGATATATGCTGCACCTCATCCAATGCCGTGCATGTAATCAATAGTATTCCTAAAGATAAAGGAATAATTTTTGCCCCGGATAGAAATTTAGGTGCATATCTGATTAAGGAAACCGGTAGGGATATGATATTGTGGCATGGAGTATGTCAAGTACACGAAATGTTCTCTTGGGAAAAAATAATGGCTACTATGGAAGAACATCCCGATGCAGACTTTATAGCACATCCCGAATGTGAACCCCATGTTTTGGAAATTGCCGATTTTGTAGGATCCACAAGTCAATTATTGAAGTATGTGAAAAATACCGACAAAAAGGAGTTTGTTGTAGCAACTGAGCCCGGAATACTGTATAAAATGCAAAAAGATTCTCCGGAGAAAAAACTTATTTCTGCTCCGCCTACTACACAATGTGCCTGCAACGAATGTCCTTTTATGAAAATGAATACTGTTGAGAAACTTTATCTTGCATTAAAGTATGAATTGCCTGAAGTTGTATTGAAACAAAGTGTAATTGATGAAGGACGAGTGTGCATCGACAGAATGTTGGAAATAAGCAAAAAAGCAGGATTGTAATGTGACAAAACCAAATACTCTTGAATATTATTAATAGTTAAATTATCAAAATTAATCTTATAAAAACATTATTTAGCCAATAATTTTATAAATTTGTAGGCTCTGTTTATTATTTTGTAATAAACAAGTGCATAAAATGCGGATAATAACTATTTTAATAATATTCAAACGCCTCGTCATGATTAACCGAGTTATTCTTATACTTTTTATTTTTACTTTCAACTTGGGTATATCATATGGTCAATGTCCTTCAGGAGGTGCTATTTTTGTTAATGAGATTTATAATGAGACAGGTAGTGGTATTGAGTATATAGAACTCTTGGTGATCGGTGACCCAGCCAATCCTACAGATCCCGTGAATTTGGAAGGGTGGATTATAGATGACAATAATATTGACCAAGTAGGAGAAGGTAATGCTTCTGGTCATATAAAACTTGACAATACATTTAGTTCTGTTAATCCGGGTGCTATAATTTTAATTTATAATGAACATGAAGCCTATTCTCCATTGCCTGCCAACAATCCTCCATGGTTATTCGTGATTACTGCTAGTATGGTGGATGGTTGTTCTACCTCTCCGAATACATCTAATCCCAATTATACTCCATGCGGTACTTCCGGTGGTGATTATAACTACGTTAGAATGAGGAATGAGGGAGATATTCTTCAAACCAGAAATGCTTCTGAGGTTTACTACCATGCACTAAGATTTGGTGGTGTAAATGTGATGCCTGATATTTCTCCTTTAGCTGATGTTAGTGATAAGTCTATTGGTCTTGATTGTGGTGATTGGTTTGATGGCAACAATTATACAATAACCAACCAAACTCCAGGAGAAGCCAATTCTACCGCAAACCAATTATTGATTAATGCTATACGAAACGGTACTATTGATTGTAACAATATAAGTTTGAGTTGTATCCCCCCTTGTCCTGAAATAAATGGAATTACAATAATTCCAATGGCATTATGTGACTACGAAGATTTTGATGTTACCGCTACAGGTTTAGCCAATATGGGACAAAACGCTAATACAGATAAAGATTTTGGGATTGAATTTGTTTATTTTCCTGGAGCATCGCCTCCTGCTGATGCTTATTCAGGCGGAACTTCATTAGATATTGTTCCCTATGGAGGTCTAACCGGGACAGACCCAAATCAAGAAGCCAATATTACAGTAACTTCGGGTACTATGCCGGTTGGGATTTATAATATTTGTGCTATTTTGGATCAAGCATCTGTTAATGATTGCACTCCACAACAATGTGAGGTGGTTGAGATTTTTCAATCACCAACAGCTTCTTTGGTTGGATTGACGGTTTTTTGTCCTGGCGATTGCAATCAAATAAATACAGTCATAACAGGTGGAACAGAGCCATATGATGCATCTTTTGTTCTAAATATCGCCGGTTTTAATGTGCCTTTTAATGTGCCTGCATATGATACTGATGATGAAATTACTATTTGTTATTCTGGAAGTATTGCTCCTTACTGGGATGCTTCTTCACAAACATTTTATGTTCCAACCTCAATGTTTGGAGTACCCTTTACAGGAAGTGGCACAATAACATTAACGTCTTTAGTAGATGATAATGGTTGTTCTGCTCAAAATATAAATCCTGATTTTATGACTCTCATCTTCAAAGATGATTTGGATATATCTGCTGTTGGACCAATAGAGGAATGTGATTATGATTTTGATGGTAAAGCGACTTTTGTTTTAACAGATTATGATGATCCACTGAAAAATGGCGAAAACAATTTGACTGCAAACTGGTATCAAGATAGTAACTGTACCAATCCGGTATCAGATCCAACATCATTTACAACAGTAACAACTACCGTTTATGTGTTTTTAACAGATGATACCGATGAAAAATGTAATTCTGATACAATTCCTGTTGATCTTATTGTGATTGATATTCCAAATCCTGGAACAGATGCTACTACGGAGGTTTGTAATGATGGAACTTGCGTTGATTTTGATTTTGAAGTAGGTAATGAACCTGGCGGAGTGTGGAGTGATGACAATAATACCGGAGTTGATTTAGATGCTACTAATTGTGTTGACTTCAAGGATTTTAACCCGGGAACTTATAATTTCACCTATACTACACAAGATGTTGATGGTAAATGCAATACTGTTTCATCGGTTTTAACGGTTATCGTTTCCGATCCCGGTAATCCCGGTGAAGATAATTCAGATACTTTTTGTGGTCCGCCACAAAATTCTATTGATTTGAATGGCTACTTAAGCAATCCACACGACGATGGAGGTACTTGGTATGATGAGTTCGACAATATAGTTGATCCTTCTAATGATCTTGATTTATCAGGAGAAGCTATTGGTACATATAAATATTATTATGTTATTGACAATGCCCCTTGCGATACTAGCCATGCAGAAATAACAATAGAAATAATCAGTCAACCAAATGCAGGTGAAAGTGATACTATTTCTGTTTGTAATAGCGGACAAAATACTCTAATAAATTTAGAATTAGCTCTTGGGGTTCATGATTCAAATGGAGATTGGTTTGACCTAGACTCCTCGGGGGTTGATTTATCAAGTCCTAATTATGTGGATTTTGGTGGTATAAAAACAGATACTTTTAGATTCAAATACTTGATACCAGATAATGGCATATGCTTAGAAGATAGTGCGATAATTAATGTGATTGTAACCGATGCTCCATTTGCAGGAAAAGATGGGGCAGGAAGTATTTGTGTTGGAAATACGGATACAATAACTCTATTTGGATACTTGGGACAAAAATATGATACAACCGGAGTATGGGAACAAATAGGTGGTGATTCTATTGATATTTCGAGACCGGATACTATGATTTTTACGGCAGAACCAGTAGGAATAGACTCTTTCTTATACGTGACTTCCGGACCTTGTGGTAATGATTCTGCTTATGTTTTTGTAAGTATTGTTTCATCCCCTTATGCCGGTGACAACTATAGTTATTCTATTTGCCAAGGATCTACCATAAATCTTTTTGATTCTTTAAAAAACGCTAATATCGGTGGTATTTGGTTGAATTCACAAATGGATACTATCACAAATTATAATAATGTACTTTTAGATGAATTAAAAGAATATAAGTTTTTGTATATAATACCACAAAACGGCACTTGCCAAGGTGATACTGCATATGCAAGCATTACTACTTTAAAGGCACCAGAAGCAGGAATAGGAACTGATTTTTCTGTCTGCGAAGGCTCAACTGATTTATTTAATTTATTTGATTATTTGTCGGGATATTCTACTGATACAGGTCTTTGGTTAACATCTACTAATACTATAGTAAGCAACTCAAAAAACATAGATTTTAAGGATTATGCTTTGGGGGATTATGTTTTCAAATATTTAGTTCCCCCTAGTGGTAGTTGTCCTGAAGATCTGGCTTACTTGACAGTTTCTATTGTTTCTAAACCAGTTGCCGGAAATGACAATGAATTAACGGTTTGTAACGGAGAGATTAACAATACCGTTGATTTAGAGAATTTGTTGGGAACACACGATACGGGGGGACAATGGACTAAGATTACTAATGCGGATATTGATATCAGTAATATAAAAGAAGTTGATTTTAGCGGTATTTCTGAAGGAACATATATCTTTAAATACCTTGTGACCTCAAGTAGCACTTGCCCATCTGATTCAGCAATTATCACAGTTGATGTCAAGGCTAAATTATTTGCAGGAACAGATAAAGAACTTACTTTTTGCGAAGGAGGGAATGAATTTGTCAATATCATTAATGAACTTAAACCTGAAGAAAATACTGAGTATATATTGGAAGATGTTGCTCAAACAGGTGCTCTCCTTGACAATAACGGACGTATCGATATCAGTAAATTGAATAAGGGAACATTCTTATTTACGTTGACAACAGGAAATCAAGATCTCTGTGGTAAAGATACATCTATTCTAACAATAAATATCGTTGAAAAATTAAATGCCGGAACAGATAATATCATTGAAGTCTGTAATGATAGCTCAAGTGTCGATGTAAATAGTCTTTTAGGTGTTCATGATGGCGGAGGTGTTTGGTCAGATATTGATAATTCCGGTGTAGATATACAAACTTCTGGTGGTAAAGATGTGATATTTGAAGGTGTGAAAGGAGGAATATATAGGTTTGAATATAAAATTGCCGGATCTAGCTCTTGTCCTGAATCAAAAGCATTAATAACAGTAGAAGTGAAAGAAATAAGCTCTTCTACTATTAATGAAAAACTATGCCCGGGACAAAGTCTAACTATTGGAACCGGTACTTATAGTTTGGATAATCCGACAGGAACAGAATTATTGACCAATGCTGTCGGGTGTGATAGCATTATAACAATCAATATTACTGAAAAAAGCATTAGCTCAAATACTTTAACCGAAAAAGAAAATTGCCAAGGGAATGGAAAATTTATTATCGAAGAAATGGAAGGTGCTACTTTGCCCGTAAAATTAATGATAAATAATATAGGTGAATTTGATATAACAGAATTTCCATTTGAAGTTAAAAATTTGAAAGCAGGGGATTATACATTTACGCTTACGGATAAAGATGGTTGTCAAAGCAATTTTGATGAAGTGTTTACTATTGATGGTTTTGTTGATTATAATATTGATATTAAAGTTACTGATTTAGACAATTCTTATTCTATAAATGTTGAAACAGATATCAATCCAAAGCAAATTGTCTGGACTCCTTCTGATTATCTGTCTTGTGATGATTGTTTGAATCTGATCGCCAAACCAGAAAATGATCAAGAATATATTGTTACTATTACTGATGAGGAAGGGTGTATTGTATCTGATACTATTTACTTAGAAGCGATAGAAAGAGAAATTATAATAGACATTCCAAATGTTTTTACCCCTGATGGAGATGGCAATAATGAATATTTTTATGCTAAGAGCGATGCATTGGACTTAACATATTCAATGTATATTTTTAACAGATGGGGTGAGAAAATATTTTACGGAGAAAATCTAAAGTTCAATAATGCCACTGATGGTTGGGATGGAACATTCAAAGGTCAAAAAGGAAATCCGGGAGTTTACGTTTATATGATAATAATAAATTATAAATCAAACAAGAAAGAAATAAAATCGGGCGACTTATTGTTGCTCCGTTAAATATTTTAAATAAAATAAAAATATGTTAGACAAATTATTTGAATCATTTGGAGGAGATGTTATTACTAGTCTTACCGGAAAAGCAGGAATAACAACTGATCAAGCAAAGGAAGTACTACCAATTGCACAAGAAAGTATTCAATCAGGCTTGTTAGAACAGGTAACAAGTGGAAATATCAATGGAATTTTGAGTATGTTTAACAGTGGTAGCTCTATGTCTGATAATCCTATTTTCGGAAGTATCAAAAGCCTGTTTCTATCCGGAATTATATCAAAACTAGGATTACCTTCTAGTGTTGCAAATATCATTGCAAGTGATGGACTTGAGGGAATAATGGGGAATTTGACAGGAGTCTTAAAAGGAGATGATGGCAAAGTTACAGAAGACGGAATTATGGATAAATTAGGTCTTAATGGTGGAATTGGAGATATGGCAAAAGATGTATTAAAGGACAAACTAGGCGATATAACAGGAGGGCTTTTTGGCTAATCTTATAATAGAGTATAATATCACATTCATTATTACTACAATTTCAATATTGATAGTAATGATGTTGATATTGATTTATTTTTTTCAAGATAAATTGATTTTTCATCCTGAAAAACTCCCAAAAGACTTTGAATTTCAATATAAAAATCAGGATGTTGAAGAATATAATCTGGAAGTAAAGCCGGGGGTCATTATCAATGGATTGCATTTCAAAAGCAAAAACCCTAAGGGTATCGTTTATTATCTCAAAGGCAATACAAAAAGCATCAAAGGCTGGGGTAAATTTGCTGTAGATTTCACCTATCACGGTTGGGATGTCATAATGATAGATTATAGGGGGTTTGGAAAGAGTACAGGGAAACGTTCACAAAAAGAAATGCAAAAAGATGTGCAGAGGGTTTATGATGAGATTAAATCACGTGTTCCGGAAAAGTATATCATAGTATATGGAAGATCGCTTGGTACGGGTTTTGCCACAAAATTAGCTTCGGTAAATAATCCTAGAATGTTGATTTTGGTATGCCCTTATTATAGTATACTTCAAAATATGAAACGATATCTACCATTTACTCCTTTGTCGTTTGTAGTTAAATATGCTATGCCGACATATAAATGGATGAAATATGTCAAATGTCCAATCAAATTAATTCACGGCACCAATGATAAGGTAGTATTATTTAAGAATAGTTTGAAATTGGCTAAGATAAAACCAAAGCAAACAAGGCTTTATCCTATTATAGACGGTGGGCATAAAAATATACATAATTTTGAAGAATATCACAGAGCCCTAAAAGAAATTTTGAATTCTAAACCCTCTGAAGAAATAGATCGGGAAAATACAAGTATAGGATTTATTAGAGGCAAAAAGAAGTAAACAGATGAAAATGGTATTAAAAATAATTCTTGGGGTTTTGGTTTTGTATATCTTCTCTGTTGCAGTACTATATTTTTTTCAGGAAAAATTCATTTTTCAGAGTGAAAAGCTCAATAAAGAGTTCAAATTCAACTTCCCTTCTGATTTTGATGAGATTAATCTAAAACCTCAGGATGGTCAAAATATAAATGCGTTACTCTTTAAAGTAAAAAATCCTAAAGGTGTTATTTTATATTTTCACGGAAATAAAGGAAGCCTCAAAAGGTGGGGGAATGTCACAAAAGAATTCACCAAATTCGGTTTTGATGTTTTTGTTCCAGACTATCGTGGTTATGGTAAAAGCACAGGCAAATTCGATGAAAATTCAATGTATGATGATGCTCTTTTGTCTTTTGATTACTTAAAAAATAAGTATTCTACCATCGTGAGTTATGGCCGTTCTTTAGGTTGCACTTTTGCCACAAAAGTAGCATCAGAGCGGAATCCGGAACAATTGATATTGGAAGCACCTTTTTGTAATTTGATGAATGTCGTAGACTATCATTATCCTGTTTTGACATTTGATTTTTTACTTAAATACAAATTTGAAACGGATAGTTTTATAGACAAAGTCAAATGCAAGACAACAATTTTTCATGGTACTGAAGACCGTGTAATACCACTTATCTCCAGTGAAAAACTTTATGATAAATCAAATAAATCTATAACAAATTATATCCAAATCGAAAGAGCCACGCATCATAATATTGATACATTTGAAATGTATTTAAATACTATGTCTAGTTTGTTAGAATAGGTTAAAATTCTGCAAGCACTATTTAATCATAAGCCCTTTTTTATTAAAATTGACAGTATAAGGAAAGCCATTTTGACTAAATATTCTCTTGATTTTTTCATTGCTTTGGAGAAAAAGCCAAGGATATTTTCTCTCTTTTATCATCGCACGCGCTTCCGTTATATCACCATCACCAAACAATGATACTATGTTATAAGATTCATACAATTTATTCTCTTTTAGCATATCCATTTCTTTAAAACAAGGAATACAGTATGTTGCCCAAAAAATTAATTTTGTTGGTTTCCCATTCACAAGAGATCTGAGATTAATTATTTTGTTTTCGTTTAACAACTTTAGATTTTCATTGGGCAATAAATCAAAATATATTAAATTGGCAGGATGGTCTTCTCTATTAACTTTTTCGATAATTAACACATTTTCCTTTTCTTGAGAAATTTTATACGTGTACAAATCATCATAATTGAGGTAATTGTTGTTTTTTAGTACTGTTGCCCTTGAAGAAATATCCGAAGTGTATTCAAATAAAGAATCTGTTTTACTTCCAACAAATAAAATATCTTCGTCTATATCGGTAAATGAACCATTCTTGTTTTTATCAAATATGCCCACATTATATTCGACAGAATCATTCTTGTATGTACCATATTTTAATTTCCATGTTTTAATTTCCGAGTTAAAAAGTACCCATTGATTATATGGAATAGAACTTTTAGGTTTTCCTGATTTTTCTAGTTTTACTTCGGTTGTTTTATTCTTGACAACAAGTCTGCGTTTTTGCCCATAACCTATCTTAAAGAAAGAGATTACTATCAAAATATACATTAGATATCTTTTTACAATGTAATTGTGATTTTTCATGTGTGTGTTTTTGTTTTAAAATAAAACACTTCCTTCCTTTTTTCATTAGCTTTTACCTTTATGCTGCGGTAGCCTGAATTACTACTTTTGAAACGGTTTCCAAGGCAAATATATTTTGTGCAACCGTTATATACCTAAACCTTATAGGTTTTTGAAACCTATAAGGTTTGAAAAAAAATGACATGCAAAAAAATAAACTCTCTTAAAACCTAAAACCTAAAGATATTTGTAGATTTAGATTTGTGTCTTTGTCTTTTCTGTATATCAAATAATCTGCACTATCAAATGTAGTATCACCATTACCCCCCAAGCTATTTAAGGATCTATCTAGTTTATCATTGGTAATATCATACATTCCGTATTGCAAATTAAGTCCCAAATAAAGGCTGGAGTTTATATAATAATTTATACCGGCATTTAAACCCAAATCCAGAACATTGTAAAATCTCTCATTTTTGTAATCTTCTGACGGAAATTGGTAATATGCATGTGCAACCTTTCTAGTTGATAGGTTTTTTGTGGGATCATCCGGTGCTTCAGGGTTTTTTATGTATAATAATCCTCCTCTATATCCATATGGATCCGGCTTTGCATCGGTATAGTAATTATAATTAAGAACCTGATTAAATTTTGTTCCGAACCGCATTTTTCCAGAGGCGGTAGGATTGATTAAAAATCCCATGTATCCTCCTAGTTTAAATTCTAGTTTTCTCAAAGGTCTTATATAAACATTTACAGGTATATTAATATAAGAGTTTGAAATATTCAAATTATATTCTACATCATCATTATATAGTACCTTGTCTTCTGCGAAAAAGATATGATAAGATTTTCCTTTATAATGATATTTTGATCCTATTTGATTATAACTTAATTCTGTACCTATACTCAAATAATCATTAAAAGAATACAATGCTTCTACACCAAAATGAAATCCATTTCCAAAAGAGTGTCCTTCATCTGCTCCTTCTTCACTCGGTCCTTGTATTTTTCCAAAGTTTGTACCCCCCCTAATTCCAAAATGAAATTCTTGTGCAATAGAATTAGAAAAACTAAGAGCGAAAACAATAAAAACTAAAATTATATTTCTCATCTGTTATTTTTTAATTTGTGCAAACCTACATAAAAAT
>JALVAD010000131.1 GCA_027011385.1 Saprospiraceae bacterium
TCTATCATCAAATGATATATTCCAGATTCAATATTGTTAATTTGAGCCAAATCAATCATTTTTGAATTTGAGCCTGTATATATTTTTTGTCCATTGTTATTATAAAGAGAAATTCTGTGCCCTTGGACATAATCCTCAGTTGTTATATACAAAATATCATTTCTTGATACTGGATTGGGAAGTACTATAAATTCAGATATATGATTATTCACTTCTATATTATTCACTATTGACCTATCAATATTAAAAACAAATGTGCCTCCATCTGAATATGTATTCCCATATTTAATCTTAACTCCATTATCAAACTCAATAGAATCTGTTGGTGAGCCATAAATGCCAATTGAATATGTGAGTTGTTTACCATTAATCAATGAAGGATATTTAACATACGCTTCATCATTTTTATTATTATTAATATTCTCAACATCCAGTACTTTACCTGTTTCTTTATCCAGAATAAATATTACAACCCCGGTTCCAGCTCCTTTAATAATATGTTCATTAAACACAAATCCTTCTACATGTGATATTATTAAAAATAGTTCATTATCAATTTCCTGAAATTCACTTAATTTTAAATGATGCATCCGATTACATTCATTATACCATTGTAAATCGCCGTCTTTACTTAATTTCATTAAACCAAATCTACTTTCTCCAACATCTGCATACCTTACCAGTGAATCATTATAAAACAAACTATCTGAATCTGTTGTATTATATAAATATACATTATCTTCTTTATCCAGTTTCATCTTATATATTCCCTCTCCTTCTGTCCCATGCAATTGGTTAAGATATCCTAATGTTCCATCATTATTTATCTTTACTATATAACTATCTGTATTCAGATTATTATAGGGAGCTGAATTGTAAATTGTATCTCCCAATACACAAAACCTACTATATACCCAATTGCCGCAAAATATCACTTCATCATCTCTGGTAAGTTCCATGCCGCGCAATGTGAAAAAATATGTATGTCCAAAATCAATATTATATAAAATCTCAGATGATAACATGTCATACTTTACCAATCTCCCTACTTGACTTGACATTGGATCTCCAACAAGGTGGTTATCAATATAACCTTTTCCATCATCAATACCATGCTTTAAAACAAAACAGCCAATATACAAGTTAGAGTCCTTTACAATAATTTTACTTATAGTTAGATTGATTGTTTTTAGCCTGAAAATCTCATTAAAATCTGAATCTATTCCAACTATCACGGTTTCGGTAGGATGTTTCCCTTTATACTCGGTGTAATATATCATACCATTATCACTTGTTATTGGGCTTAAAGTATGATTATTTAATATCATATGATCAATATAGTTATTGTCTCTATCCACCTTAATCAAGATTCGACCTTCAAATTTATCTCCGGCATTTTCATTTTCCCATAATAGCACATCGTCGTAGATTATGCTCTTTGTCATTTTTCTGAGATTAGAAGTATATAGATACTTATATTCCCCTATTGAAAACATTTGCTCAATAGGTACTCCTTGATGATGATTATATAATTGCTTAACATCTCTAAAGCCGGGATATTGGCTATATAAAGTAAAACTCAATATTGTGTACAATATAAGTGCTATATTCTTTAAAAAAGTAGTTGGCATATTTAATAATTATTGAGTGTACACAATGATTTTTTAATAATTTTACACATCTACAAATATACGAATGCGAACTGAAACTTAATCAAAATCTGAATAATAATTACCTGAATTTTAAAAATTGCCTATTTTCTTGCAGATATTATATACTTTCAACTCCATTCGGAGTTGTAACCTTTCTTATGTATTTACTGCTGGTATCATCCACTGTTATTCATGTTTATTCTGCTGTATTTTGGGGTAAAATGAATAGCCGTTCCGATTTTGATAAATCTGTTCACTAATTATTGAGTAAAATTTAAGCACTAAACTTCGGAAGTGAATCATTAGTTCATTGCTTCATTTATGGAATTTATACTGAGCTTGCCGAAGTATCAAGACAAAAATGAAATTATTATTTATTCATTAAGTATAAAATGAAAATCCGGTTTGTTTCTTCTTTATAGAAATACCTAATAATTCCCACCAACTTTTAATACATCGTATAAAAAAAGGTTCAAAAGAATTATTTCTTTTGAACCTTTTTTCTTCCTGTTAAGAAGAAAAGCAAAACTAATTAAATTAAACCAATTGAATATTTTCTTCTTCTATAGTTTTTCGCATATTGATCAATGCATATCTCATTCTACCAAGAGCAGTATTGATACTTACATTGGTCAATTCTGAAATTTCCTTGAAGCTCATATCTGCATAATGTCTGAGTATCACTACTTCACGCTGCTCATCCGGTAATCTGTCTACTACTTTACGAAGTTTCCTGTGTACTTGACTCTTGATTATTTTTTGCTCCATATTCTCCTCCTTTGTTTGAAGAATATCGAATATGTCAAAAGTCTCCGTAGGAGAAATCTTCGTTCTTCTCTTTGATTTACGGAAATGATCTACACACATATTGTATGAGATACGCATAGCCCATTGCAAAAATTTGCCCTGATGATTGTATTTCCCTTTGTTTAGAGATCTGATTATTTTAATGAATACATCTTGAAAAATATCTTCTGCTAACTCTTGATCTTTTACAAATAGATAGATGGAGGTAAATATCTTATCTCTGTGTCTGTTTAATAAAATCTCGAAAGCTTTTTCATCACCACCAATATACAAATCAATTAATTCTTGATCTGTTAAATTCATAACATCCTTATTCATAAAATTACTATTTTAATTTAATTAAGTGTAGATGTTTGAATTCTATAGGCAACAATTTTTTAGGTTAACAGATAAAATTATCTTATTAGCTGTGCAAATATATACAATTTATTTCAAAAATCAAGCCTAAAAGACATTTATTTTTATTTTTTTCTTGTTTTAACAAAAAATTAACCTTTGTTTGAGTTGATTTCGTTAAAATTGCACTCTAATATAATATTAACGATGTCGAAAGAAAAAAAGTTACAAATTTTAGAAGAAATCATAATAAAAGGTGCAACGACTAATAATTTGAACCACGTGGATTTGACTATTCCAAAGAACCAGTTGGTCGTGGTGACAGGTGTGTCCGGATCGGGAAAATCTTCTTTGGTGATGGATGTTTTATTTGCAGAAGGCCAACGCAGATATGTTGAAAGCCTTTCGTCTTATGCCAGACAATTCTTGTCAAGAATGAAAAAACCTGAAGTGGAGATGATATCCGGGCTAAGTCCTGCAATCGCCATTGAACAAAAAACCGTTGGGGGAAATGCCAGATCCACTGTTGGAACTATGACTGAGATTTATGATTATCTCAGAATGCTATATGCGAGGATTGGCAAAACTATTTCACCTGTTTCGGATGAGATTGTAAAGAGGCATACTGTGACAGATGTCGTAGATTTCATAAAAACTATTGAAGAAGGGAAAAAGCTTTTAATCTATATTCCATTGCATGAAAATAAAACTAGGACTATCTTTGATGAATTGAAATATATGATGGAAAAGGGTTTTCCTCGCTTGATATACAAGAGAGAAACATATAATATCGAGGATTTTTTGGAAGAAGAAATAGTTGACAATAAAGAATTCTTAGATTCGGATACAGCCAAAAATATTTTTATTTTAATCGATAGAATCGTTGCAGGCAATGATAAAGAGAATCTCGAGAGAATTGCAGATTCTGTTCAAGTTGCTCTTAGTGAAAGTATGGGTAAATGTATAGTTAAAGTTATAGGAGGAGAGGAAACAGAGTTTAATAATCGTTTTGAACTTGATGGAATGACTTTTATTCAACCAAATCCCCAACTGTTTAATTTCAATAATTCACTTGGAGCTTGCAAAAAATGCGAAGGATATGGCAGAATTATAGGGATCGACCCCAATAAGGTTATTCCGGATCAGACAAAATCTATTTTTGAAGGAGCTGTTGCCTGTTGGAAAGGCGTGAAATATGGACGATGGAAGGACGAATTGATTATGCATTCTGATTTTTTGAAATTTCCGATTCATAGACCATATATGGATTTGAGTGATGAAGAAAAGGATATCCTATGGAAAGGCAATAATAATTTTGGAGGAATAATGGGCTTTTTTGAAGAGGTGAAAGCCAAATCATATAAGATTCAAAATAGAGTTTTATTATCAAGATTCAGAGGACGTACGACTTGTGATGCCTGTGAAGGAGGAAGATTGAGAGAAGAAGCGAGCTATGTAAAGATTGATGGCAAAAATATTATGCAATTGGTCGATATGCCAATCGAAGATCTAATTACATTTTTTGATAAGCTTAATATTTCTGCGACAGATGAAAAAATAGCCAAAAGACTCCTTATTGAAATCAATACGCGATTGAAAGTGATGATTGATGTAGGACTTGGCTATTTGACTATGAACAGACTTAGTAATACTCTAAGCGGAGGAGAGACGCAGCGAATCAATCTAACAAGAATATTGGGTAGCAATCTTACCAATTCTCTGTATATATTGGATGAGCCCAGTATAGGACTACACCCCAGAGATATTAACAGACTGGTGAAAGTATTGAAAAAATTGCGAGATTTTGACAATACTGTTATTGTTGTGGAGCACGAGGAAAATATTATCGAAAATGCAGATTATATAGTTGACATAGGTCCTTTTGCCGGAACTCATGGTGGGAATGTTGTCTTTTCAGGAGAATTTTCGGAATTTGTAAAACAAGCCGATGACAATCTGACAGCGGCATATCTCACAGGAGAAAGAAAGATTGAAGTAACTCCTCATAAAAGACAATTGATTGCAAATATTTTCATTAAAAATGCCAGAAAGCACAATCTTAAGGGAATTGACGTCCAAATTCCTCTTAATGCATTGACAGTCGTAACAGGTGTTTCAGGAAGTGGAAAATCTACTTTGATAAAGGAAGTACTTGAACCCGGTTTGGCTGAAGTTATGTTGCATGGACAGGGAGCAAATACTTTGGTAAGCGGAGATATCGATTTGATTAAGCAAATAGAGTATGTCAACCAAAAACCAATCGGAAAATCTTCAAGATCAAATCCCGTAACTTATGTCAAAGCTTATGACCATATAAGAAAAATATTTTCCAATCAACAATTATCAAAAATAAGGGGGTATAAGCCCGGATATTTCTCTTTTAATACAGATGGGGGAAGATGTGAAACTTGTAGAGGTGAAGGAGAAATTAATGTGGAAATGCAGTTTCTAGCTGATATCAAATTGGTCTGCGATGAATGCAATGGCAAGAGATTTAAAAAAGAGATTTTGGAGGTAGAATACCGTGGGAAAAATATTTATGATGTTTTGGATATGACGATAGAAGAAGCCTTGATATTTTTCAATGACCATAAGGAGATAACCAAAAGAATTAAAGCTTTGGATGATGTGGGATTGGGGTATGTCAAATTGGGGCAATCTTCAAATACTCTTTCTGGTGGAGAAGCTCAAAGAATCAAATTGGCATCATTTCTTTCAAAAAGGGAGGATGGAAATAATATATTTTTTATTTTTGATGAACCTACTACAGGATTGCATTATCACGATGTTGCCAGACTATTGGATTCGCTTAATGCTTTGGTGGAAAGAGGACATACCGTACTGGTCATAGAGCACAATCTCGATATTGTCAAGGCAGCAGATTGGGTGATTGATTTAGGACCCGATGGTGGAAATAAGGGGGGGGATCTTGTATTCCAGGGCAGGGTAGAAGATTTGGCCAATTGCAAAGAATCATATACAGGACAATATTTGAAAAAAAGAGGATAAAGTGGGTAGGGGTTATTACGGTTTAAAAATACTTTGCTATGAGACTTTCAACATATTCTGCGATAGCAGGAGATGATGTCAATCCGGGGGATTCTATTCCTATAAGATTGATAAAACCCGGGAATCCCTCTTTGACTTCATCCTTGATGACAAAGTCCTTGATAGGTTCATTTTCTTTTTGGATTTTAGGTCTTATTCCCGCCATTTCCGCTTGAAGGTCCTCTATATTTAGAAAAGGCAAAAACCTTTTTGCCGAATTGAAAAAGTCAATTTTATGGTTTCCCTCAACCGAATAATCATAGACATTTTTGTCCATGTATATCACATTGGGACCGAGTTTAAGACTACCTCCCAAATCAACTGTGACATGGACTCCCAAACCGGTGAAATTCTTGAATGGGACGGGATAAACCAGACCTGAGACCAATTTGTTTTTTGGTGGTTTGACGGAGAAATATTCTCCTTTGCAAAAATAAGTGCGGTAAGATTCATTATTTATTCCAACTAGTTTTGCCATATTTTCTGCTTCCTGTCCTGCTGCATTAATTACGATTTTTGATGTAAATGAAAACTTTGTTTGATTGGGTTCTTTAACTTCTATTATATAGAAATTATCTTTTTTTACTATTCCAGTGACTTGAGTTTTATAAGCGAAATCCACACCATTATTTATACTGTTTGATTCAAAATATTTCATCAAAGCATGTGTGTCGATTATACCAGTCGAAGGAGAGAACAAAGCCCTTATAGCTTTCACATTTGGTTCAATAAGTGATATTTCTTCAGAGTTTAAAAACTTTAAATCATTTACGCCATTAGCCAATGCTTTGGTATAGATAAAGTCCAACCTTTCTATTTCATCCGGTGCAGAAGCGGTGATAAGTTTGCCACATTTTTTATATGGAATATTTTCTGTATCACAAATGTCGTAAAGCATATTTCTACCCTTCACGCATAGCTTTGCCTTTAGTGAATCAGTCGGGTAATACAATCCGGAGTGAATAACCTCACTATTCCTACTACTGCTTTCCTGTCCGAATTTTATATTTCTTTCAATAACAAAAACACCTTCATAATGGCTTGATAATTTAGATGCTATAGCAAGTCCAACCACTCCTGCACCAATAATAGCAATATTTACATCAGTAGTCATGTTTTTATTTGCAATGTTACGAATTGTTTTAGATTTGTAGTAATTAAGAATGAATAAAAGCCTCCATTAAAAAAGCCCCTTTTTTAATAGTAAGGGGCTTAAAGTATAATTTAGTATTAAAAATTAAATACTAGGGTCAGCCGGAATATTTTTATTATTAATTCTTTCTTCATAAGGATAAGGATAGAAGTTTCTATTTCTTTCGCTTTGTGTATCTGTGTCATATGATGGCACAAAATATCTGTGGATTCTTCTACTGTCCTCAAGTCTCATACCTGAGAAGAATAATTCTGCACAACGGTTTTTATAAATTTCATCTAGAATAGCATCTACATTACTATCATCTCCATTCCACGCATCAAGTCCGGCATTTACACCAAAAACATCATCAGTTTTTTGTCTGATAATATTTATCTGGCTAACTGCATCTCCTAATTTTCCAAGTCTGGTATAAGCTTCAGCTTTAATCAAAGGCATCTCTCCAGGTAAGTAAACAGGAATGCTTGAGTCAACAGCACTAAAAAATCCTAAAAGTCCATCAATAGCCCAAGAACCTGTTTCCTCAGTTCCTACAGAGTCCAGAGGAGATAAATAGAATGCTAGTCTTCCATCATTTGATTCCGGTGTAAGATCACCTTTCAAACCGAAATTGTCAGTAGGCCAAGTATCCGGATTGTCAAATACAGCAAATTGGAAAACCGGATTTTTTTGATTTGTACCGTCATAACCCCATGTTGATTTGCTTGTAAGATTTACTTTATCGGCAGCATTGATAGCATCTTGATAATTTCCAGCAAATAAATTATATCTAGCTGAATAAGCATTAAGAACATCTATCAAACTGAATTCAGAAGATACGAGAGAGTTTATAAATGCTGCTGATTCAGCAGTAGTTGAGCTTATGGCATTATTTAATAAGTTAACACATTCGTTCAATACATCTTTTCTATCATTAAATACTGCATTTCCGTCAGCAGAATTATCGATTGGAGCTTTTTCAAAATTTTGTATCAAATATCCTAGAGTCATAGCTTTAAAAAACATAGCATATGCTTTGATTCCTGCTTTCTTTTTAGGTTCCATATTAACATTATCGACATTTGCAATTATCTCTTCAGCAATTGCTTTATCTCTCAATAATCTACCCCATAATCTTGTAATTCCGGCATTTTCATTAGGTAAAGTTTCACCTCCTACGGCAAGTTCAAAAGGAGTAGCGAAAGTACTGGTAATACCTATTTCACGTGTCGTAATCCCGGGAATTTCAACAATCGCTCCATAAGTTGTGTTTGCAAAATGTTCTGTCATACCAACAGTAGCACCTACTATGCCTGCTTCTGTTGAATAGACTTGGTCATTTGTAATCTGATTTTTGTTTGTAAAATCCTTCTCACAACTTGAGAGAATAAATACAAAAGCAAGAATTATATATATATTTATATTTTTCATGATTTTCTTTTTTTTAAAATTAAAAATTAAAATTAACACCAACTTTATAAACTTTTGGAATCGGAATATTTCCGAAATCTTGACCTCTTGCACCATTGCTAGCACCTTCAAAGTTTACTTCAGAATCAAATCCCCAATAGTTTGATATATTTAATAAATTGGATCCACTCAAAATAAATTTAACTGATTTTACATATGGTGAATTCAATTTCAAGTCGTAGCTAAGTGATAATTCCCTTAATTTGATAAATGAACCATCTTCGACAAAACCTTCATAAATATAATATTGATTGCCATAATAACCTTTTGGTTTTTCTCCAGCCAATTCTTGACCATAGAAGTATCCTCCAGGATATTTTAAAGCGATTCTTTTATCCCAATCCATTACATCAAATCCCTGTACAGCATCGAAATGTACTCTCAAAGTAAGGTTTTTATAAGAGAATTCATTTGTCAAAGATGCCAAGAAATCAGGATTGGGATCACCCAATACTTTCTTTAATTTTTCACCTGTAGGCTGACCATTATCATCAAAATCTTGAACAGCTACTGTAATTGTTTCACCATCGCTGGTAGTTTTTGTGTCATAGTGTCCCTGAGCTCTTTGTGGAACACCATTTGCATCAAGCACTAACTCTCCGTCTTTTCTAGCAAAGAAATATCCATAAAATACTCCAAGAGCCTCATCTGTCTGTGCAACAGCAGTTCCAAAACCACCTAATGATATTCTACCTCCCTCTACATGAGTAACTTTGTTGACATTCTTACTAAATGTTGCTTTAATATTCCATTTGAAGTCATTTGTATTCATCACAAAGGCATTTGCTGATATCTCAATACCATTATTGGTCAAACTACCAAGGTTTTCCAATCTTGTGGCATAACCGGTAGAAGGTGAAAGATTTCTATTAAGCAATAAATCATTTACCTTTTGATTATAATATGTAAACTCTAATCCCAATTTATTTGATAATAAGGACATATCCATACCAAACTCTAATTCTGTTTGGCGTTCAGGTCTCAATTCAGTATTGCCTGAAGTTGTGCTAGGTAAATAGTAAGTCGCTCCATTATATGATCCAACACCATAGTTATAATATATACCATAAGGATTTTTATCCAAAGCAGTTAAGTTTCCTGCTTGTCCCCAAGCACCTCTCAATTTGAATGTATTGATTACGCTACCAAGGCTATTTTGCCAAAAGTCTTCGTCGGATAATGAGTAAGACAAACTTGCTTTTGGATAAAATTGCTGTCTTTGGTCAGCTCCAAATGTTGAAGAACCATCAACTCTACCTGCTAAAGTTAGAAAAATCTTGTTGTTGATGTCAAAATGTTGTTGGATATATCCGCCCCAGTATGACAATTCTTTTATATAGTTGCTAGCTGTCACATCCCCTGAAATGATATCTATATTATCAAATTCTGATATTTTATCGTTCGCTAGTGCTACACCTTCATAGGCTTTCTTTTGATATCCATAACCAACACCTGTAGTTGCAACTATACCGGAAGTAAGCTTATATTTGTATGAAGCATCAAAATTACTATTAAGTATATTTAGTGTTGATCTGTTTTTTGTAAGATTACCTTTTGCGTCCCTTGTAAAACCATAAGGGATTTTGAATTTTCCATTTGAAGAAGTGTAATCATAGCCAAAAGTATATTTAAGATTCAAGCCATTAATTGGGTTTGCGTTTACCTGAATATCAGAAATATTCCTAGTATTTTGTTGGTAAATATCTAATAAATCTACGTCTTCATATGGATTACTCATCCATCCAATGTTAGGATAGGTTCCAAATTCATCTTGTTTTGGATCTTGTGAATTATCACCAAAAAGAAGGGCAACCATCGGGTTTCCTGTCCAAGCGTTACCAAAGGATATTTCCTTGGATTTATTGAATGAAGAATAGTTTCCAACGCTTACAGATAACCAGTTTGTAAGCACTTGGTTCAATCTTATTCTAAAAGTTTTTCTATTAAAATCTGTATTTCTCAATATTCCACCATTGTTTAATAGTGATCCTGAGAAAGAATATGTAGTATTATCAGTCCCTCCACTTACACTAATATGATTTTCGTATCCTTGAGTTTTATCAAATATATAATCTTGCCAGTTGTATCTTTTTGCTTCAGTAGTGATAAATTCTCCGGCATTATTGGGATCTGCAATCCATTTTTTGTTTACTGTATTATAAGGCTTGTACTTCAATACGTTATTGAAGTTTACACTTGAAGAAAACGAGATTTTTGGTTTGCCTGATTTTCCTTTTTTGGTGAAAATTTGGATAATACCATTACTTGCTAACGAACCATACAAAGCAGCTGCAGCAGCACCTTTAAGGACCTCAATTCTTTCCACGTCGTTCATATCTATGTCAGCCAATGGATTTTGGGTATAGCTACCAAGGCTTACAACTGATCTAGCATCGCCATTTACGATTACTCCATCTATCATAATCAGAGGATCTGAATTACCTAAAATAGTTGATGGTCCTCTCAATCTGATAGATATACTTGAAGAAGGGCTTCCTGAATTTCGCGTAATTTGAGCTCCTGAGATTCTACCTTGTAAAGCCTCTGTTACGCTTGATGCTTGACCTTCACCTAAATCCTTTGCATCAACAGAGTTAATAGTGGATCCCAATTGCTTTTTAGTAGTCAAGCCAGATGCTCCGGTAATGATGACTTCGTCTAATTTCAATAAATCGTTATTTAATGCAAAGTCCAGGATATTTCCAGCCACAGTTTTAGTAGCTGTAGAATACCCTACATAACTGCAAGATATTTTATCTCCATTTTGGGCTTTTATGGAAAATTTTCCTTCAATATCGGTAATAGTTCCCATTTGAGAATTTTGATCCATAATCGATGCTCCGATTAACGGCTCTCCATTTTCATCAGAAACAGTACCTTTCACAATAATTGATTGTGCTGATACAAGCCCAATATTCATGAGCATTGCAAACACAAACACATAAAACAATTTTAATTTGGTTTTCATAATGTATTTAATTTAATTAATAAAATAGTTTATAGAGCGATAAAGTTACGATTAACTTTAATAATTACAAATAATATATAATTTAAAATAGTATATGATAATTATTTAATCAGAGGGTAAAGGATTAAAATATCTTGGTATCAGGCTGGTTATTATTGGATTAATCCCTGAGATAAATCCTGATTAAGTAATTAAGCGCAACCTGTATTTTCAGTAATAGCTCTGGTTATTGTGAATATTTCTACTAGAATAATTGAATTTTTTCACCTAATAACATACTTATTTTTTAGTCAGGATTATTAATGCTTTTAACTTTGTCACTGAGTCAAATCTGATATTCATTCATATTGGTTTTAAATTAGATATTTTGACAATAGTGTCCTAAATAAATTTTACCAAAGCAAATAAAAGCTTATAACCAATAAAATAGGATATAAAAAATACAAAATCAAAAAAGAACCCCCTGAATTATTTTATCAGGTGGTTTTTGGGGCTTTAAAAAGGGATAATTTAACCATTGTTGTAAGTTTATTTT
>JALVAD010000132.1 GCA_027011385.1 Saprospiraceae bacterium
GAATAGATATAAGTAGCCTATCAACAGGAATCTACTTAGTCAGCATTATAAATACAAATACGAAACAAAGGGTTACTAAAAGGATTATTGTAAATAAATAGCTGTATTTCAAAGTAAATTAACAATAAAGCTTTAGGATTTTTCTATGAGCCGGTTTGATTTGAAAAAATTACAAATACTATTATAAAAATGAATAGCAAATTATCAATTCTATTTTTTTTACTAATAACCATTAATCTTTTCAGCCAAAAAAGCATTTTTGTTGCTACAGATGGAAAAGACACTAATCAGGGCACAATCGGTTCTCCCTTTAGAATAATCCAACACGCTACTAACATAGTGGGTGCAGGGGACACAGTCTTCATTAGAGGAGGCGTTTATAAAAATGAAGATTTCGATAATGGCGATATATGGGCAGGTAAACCCGTAGCGAAAATAGTCGCGAATGGCGATATAAATAATTATATCGTTTTTAAGCCATATAAAGATGAGCGAGTGACTATTAAATTTGATGGTTCTTATGGCTTTCTTGTTAAAAATTCATCTTTTATAAAAATAATAGGATTGATTTTTGAGGGGATTTCGGAGAATATCACAAAAAAAGAGGCTGAAGATGCTTGGGGGCTTTATAAAGATAAAAATGGTAATATTCACGATTTGGAAAAAGAAATGGGTATTGATTACAATAAAGTACCAATCAAATCAAAACTCGACAAACCTCCAACATCAAATATCAAAAAACCTATTTACTACAATGGAAAAGGCTTGGTTGCAAATCGCTCTCATCATATTGAATTCGTAAATAATACAGTACAAAATGCCCCTTCGTCAGCGATAAGAGCAGATAAATGTGATTATATTTTGATAAAAGGAAATGAAGTATTTAACAATACTTTTTGGACTTCCCAAGGCGTTGGAGCAATAACTATAAGTGTGGCAACAGTAACACCTGTTAATGACACATTTACTGGCTATAAAATCAAACTTATCGCTAATAATGTACATAATAATGAAAACAGAATTATCTCTTGGGCTCCATCAAAGTCCTTTATTCATTTTGTTATTGATGAGGGTTCGGGACTCTTTCTGACAAGGAACAAAGATACCTATCACAATGGGCGAATGCTCATCGCTAACAATCTATCCTATCAAAATGGAGCAAGTGGTATAGTCTATCATTTCACAGATAGAACAGATATCATTAATAATACTGTATATGACAATGGAACGAGTAATCACGGAAGTCCCGGTGGAATAGGTATAAATAACGTCGATAATGTAAAAATATACAATAATATATCTTACTCCAAGGAAAATAAATGGGCATTGGGAACATTGGCACAACCAAATACCAATGTAGATATCCAAGCGAATATAATCTTCAATAATTCGGGTTCAATTAATGCAGCCAAAAATATTGACGAGGGCTGGGTAGAGGTCAATCCTTTGTTTGTTGATGAAGACAAATATGACTTTCATCTCACACAAAATTCTCCGGCTATTAATCAAGGGACTCCCCTATATACTCCTGTTAAAGATTTTTGCGAAAACCTCAGAGATTCAATACCTGATATTGGAGCGATAGAATACGTTTTGAAAATCGATAACGACCAAGACGGATATACTGCCGATGTGGATTGTGATGACAACAATGCTGCGGTAAATCCCGGAGCTACTGAAATACCTTATGATGGACTGGATAATGATTGCGATAGTCTAACGCTGGATGATGATTTGGATCAAGATGGCTTTGTGATTGCAGATGATTGCGATGACACTAATCCAAACATATATCCGGGAGCTACTGAAATACCCGATAATGGGATAGATGAAGATTGTGACGGACAAGACTCTACCACTACCCTACCTCCTGATGCCCCAATATCTCCACAAGAATGGATAGGCATTATGGGCTTTGGTAGTTGGTGGATATTCAATTTACCTCCTGATCAAGATAACAAAATCAAAGTAGATGGGTATTCCTCAAGGATTTTGGATTCTATCCAGACAAATTATTGTGTCAATGGAGGACGATTGCACTGGGTAGCTCAAGATATGTTTGATAACAATAATGAATTGATACAACAACCAATTGATAGTTTGAGTAAGATGATAGATGATTTTACTTCCAGAGGTATGGCGATTTGTCTCAGTGTTCAATTCAATAGTCCTGAAGCTCCAACAAATGAGGAATATAAGCAAAGAATATATAACGGTTGGAGAAAGTTATCACAAGAGTTTAAAGCCAAAAGCCATTTATTAGCGATGTGTCCGGTCATAGAATTTCATGGATGGAGTGATCTGCCACAAAAGGAAAGACAAGACAGTCTCAACACCTTGTACGATTCACTGACAATAATTTTTCGCCAATACAATCCCACCCGAATTATGTCATACAAACCATGGGGGGCTGCTAAGAGAGCTGAATTTAGCACTTTGGATTTGCCATTTGGAAATGATATTTTGCCTGACGAAGGAGATTTTTATTATGTCACTTCATTTAGTGGTAGTGCAGGTTTGGGAGATTGGTGGAAATGGTCGCCCGGTATGAATCCCGACACCCTTCAAATGATTAAAGACCAAACCATGAATGCAGGAGTAACACCTACTGCTCAAAAGATATGGGGAATAAATGCTGCCCTAAAACACCGGGCAGAAACAGGCATTCCTTTTTGGATGGATCATTGGAGACCCAACTACCAAAAAAATAGCAAGAAAGCTTTTCCCGAAAGATGGACAAAGGAACAAAATATAGCATATACAAAGTTTTTTATAGACACATTATTGGCAATACACTCTTCAGGGGCGATGATTCAAACAAGAACTTATTGGGATGATACTACCAAAGACTTGAAAAGACTAAATGCTAATTCTACTGACATAGATAGTTTTGATGTCCAATTGGCTACTTTTTTGTTTAATAGATGCAATAGCATTGATGCCGACAATGATGGATTTTTTGCAACAGAAGACTGTGATGATAATAACCCTAATATATACCCCGGCGCACCGGAAATACCCAATAACGGAATAGACGAAGATTGCGATGGAGAAGATCTGATCACCAATGTTCACGAATTAGACGGGCATAGGATTAGCATTTATCCAAATCCGACAGACCACTATATCAATATAATTTCACAAGGCAATGGTCTGTATCAATTATTACTTTATACTATCGAAGGCAAATTGATATTACAAGAGGATAATAGTAATAGAATTGATGTGTCTGAAATTTCATTAGGTACTTATCTTTTGAAAATAATGGATATTAAAACAGGACAAAAATTTATCGAAAAAATAGTAATTAATAAATAGATATATAAAGATTCTGATATTTTTACTTATTTTTAATCACAAACATATTACAAATAAAAATTTTTAACTAAACACAAATTAATTCGAGTATGTCGTTAACCTATTTACCAAAACATTTCCTCTTTTCATTTTTAATATTGCTTTCTACATTTTTTAGTTGCCAGCATAAAAAGTCAATGATATTTCTCAATCGTAATGCATATGATGTTCCTGTTTATGAGGAATTATTAAAGCAAGATATTATTCATGTAGAAGATGTCGATCGAGCTTTTCTAGCATATGCATCTAGTCATGAACTTGATGAAGAAACCAAAGAACATTTTGAGAAATTAATCAAATTGATGAAAGAAATGGTAGATGTAAATGGGGACATCGTTTCTGATGAAATTCAGCTCGAAAATCTAAAAGCATATAAAAAAGCATCACCTGGCAATCAGGTCAATTTCACGAATGCATTACCAGTACAAACCTCCGTAAATAGTGAAATTCCCAACCCTAATAATCTCGGAAGCTGGGAAAATGTAGGCCCATTTGGAAATCCTGAAGTGCATTGGTCTGCGACAGGAAATGGCGCCTTGGATCATGTAGAGTTTCACCCTACAGCCCCATCCATTATGTATGTAAGTTCAAGAAATGGTGGCGTATGGAAAACTACGAATTATGGTAAAAACTGGAAACCCATTTCACAGGCTTTTGCCATTCATACTTCATGTTTTGAAGTCTGTCCTGCTAATCCTACAACTTTATATATTGGTGGGAGAACTACAGGTATCGTATGGTATAGCAATGATGATGGAGCTACATGGGAAAATAGAAGAAACCAATTATCAGGACAGATATACGATATTCATTCTGAACCAGCAGACGAAAATAGAGTTTTAGTCGCAACTACACAGGGTATTTATTTGTCCACAGACGCGGGACAAAATTGGGTAAAAAAAATTCCAGGCTTTTTTACGGATATAGATGTGAGTGATGATTGGAGTTTGATTGTAGTTTCAAAAAACGGTACTAATCTCCCCGCTAGTTTGTATTTCACCCAAGATAAAGGAGATAATTGGACAGAGGAAGATATTATCACAAATCCTGCAATAGTGGATAGGTTTTATCTTGCGATGCACGAAAAGACAAATGGTATTAAAATAGTGTATGCCTTCGGACTTGTAAATAATAATCAACCAAGTCGATTTATTGGTTTGTGGAAATCTGATTTTGACCCCAATCCTTCTGGTAGCGACCCTCACTTCAATTTTACTAGAATAGAACACCCTACCTATGATTATCCCAATGGTCCGGTCAACCTTCGTTGGCAAGCTGCTGACCCCGGTTATTATGAAGATCATGAGGGGTATGGATCTATCAATCCGCATTCCAGCTCAGCTTATATGGGCGAGTTTTGGGTAAGCCCAAATGATTCAACACATATGGCTCTGATGAAAGAAAAATTTTGGGGATGTGACAATGAAGGTATTGTATGGAAATTCAAACCATCATATGGTAATAAAACTTGGGCGGACAATCGATACATTACTATGAATACAGCTAGAGACACTTTTTTTTGGTGCAATGATGGCGGTCTTTGGGCTATTAAAGAAAGTGATTTGTTTCCTACAGCTGATGATGTTGACAATTCGGGAATGTCTGAAAGAGATTATGTGAGAAGTAAAGTTGTAGGTAAGAACGGAGATATATGTGTAATTGAAGGTTCTCAATTGGATGTAAGTCACCTCAACAAAGGTGTTTTTATTACTGGAGGTCAAGATATTGGGCAGCTTTTTACAAGAAATGGCCGAGATTCTCATGTGGCATCTTCTGATGTTTATAGAGGTCGCATAAAACCAACCGATGACTCTTTATTTATAACTGGACATTTTCATGTATTCGTAGATGGGAGTAATATGACATTGGAAAAAGAGATTCGAGCAGATCATTTCAATCCCGATAGGATATATGGCGTCACACAAGAGACCAGTAATCATCTAGTAAGAACGAAGTCAGGCTATGATGGATGGGTGGTCAATCACTTTAAAAATGAAAATCATGCCAATGTCGGGGGTGGATCCAATACTGCAACACATCCTTATGAGAATGTTGATATATCGTCAACAGGTATCGCTCATTTGAAAGCAGTAAACTTTGAACAATCAAGGGCAAATCCTGAAATCGCATTTGTGGCAGATGAGCAAAATAGTACAATGTTTATGACTAGCAACCTTTCAAGTACAACTCCTACATGGATTCAACTACCAAACGCTCCCTTAGCAGGAAAATATCGGATTGCGACCCATCCCTATAATGAAAATCTTGTCGCAATAGCAACCGAAGTGGGAGTCTTTATTTCTAAAGACAAAGGCAATAACTGGTACAAACGTACAGCACTACCCCCTTATACAGATCCTAGAACTTTATTGTTTGATAAAAAAACTGATGAGGACTTGTATTTAAATACAGGACTGACAGTGTTGTACCTCAGAAAAGATATGGAAAGTTGGGCAGAATTCAATAAAGGCTTACCAAATAGCGGAATTGTAGGAATGGAAATAAGATACTTTGGCAATGGGGATGATAGACTATATGTAGGACAGTATGGAAAAGGTATTTGGTCAACACCACTTCAACGCATCCTGGATTCTAATGGAGATCTTCCTATTGCTGATTTCAACCTTTTTGGAAAAAATTCGCATACGATAAATATAGGTGATGAAGTAAGCATTGTGGATTTATCTTTAAATGCAGATTCGCTCAATTGGGTAATTGAAAATGGTACTGATATCATCAATGTTGGAAACAACAAATACCCAAAAGTCGTATTGAATACCACAGGATTTTATAAAGTTACTTTGACTGCTGTTAACAATAACGGATCTGACGTTAATACAAAAGAAAGGTATATTCAAGTAATAACTGCTCCTATTGACCCTTCTTGCATTCCTGTCAATGATGGATCTGTAAGCCCTTCAATTAGGTACGACAAAGTAAAAGTAGCAGGGGATGTCTATACAGTTAATAATAACAGTTATTATTTCAATGCAAATCACACTTTCTCTATTAACGCTACTGAACCGTCCAATTTTTTTATCAGTGACAGGGGGACAGCATACTATTATGATGTTTTTAATTTTTACACAAAAGTATGGATAGATTACAATAATGATGGGGACTTTGATGATGTAAGAGAAGAAATTGTGGATGGAGGAAGTCCCAAGGATACTGTTGATGTGATGTTCACTCCACCGGCAGGCGCACTACTCAATGTCCCTCTGAATATGCGAGTCGCAGGAGTGACAGATGTAGAACCGGATAGCTGTAATAATGTCGGATATAGACAAAATATTGATTTTAAAATCATTCTTACAAGTAGTTTCCATTTTGTCAATACAAGCCATATCGTCCTCAGTAAAAATAGCGCATCATTGTTTAATGAATTTCAAGATGCAATTAATGTGTTTGAAGCAGGTTTTGTTTATTCTCCTATAGATGTAAAAATCACTAAAGAGAATGCTTCCTATGTAGTACATAATGGAGGTTTGGCAAACGATGATAAGTTCACAGATACTATTGCAAATCTAGATTATAGTATTAAATATTACTATAGACCTTATGTTATTGACGATAGTGGCATACATTATGGTGCTATACAAAGTTTTCAATTGGCTCCTCATAACATACCTCTAGCAGAAAGCATCATTGCAATTAATTATCAAAATAATGATTGGACACTTAAAGGTCGCGTTTTCCCAAGCGGAAATATACTTTCAAGCGTCGTAATAGAACATGGAGTTAATTCATTTGCCAAATCGGATACCATGGATTTATCAGGTCTTGATTTCAACCACGACTTTGATATTCTTACCATTGCCACACTCAGTACGATGAATACGAACTATCAGTTTCGGGTGAAAATTAATGATGATCAAGAAAGCTATTATAGCAATACTTATTATATACATACTAACCAATCTATTTGTAAACCTCCGACAGTAAATAATATGGCATGGTATACCCGTTTTAATCAAGTAAAAATGAATGGAATCACACATAATGAAGTAGGTTCAAACAAGTATGAGGATGCAACCAATGTCGTTTTCAATGTAGATATTGGTAAAACCTATAAAATGAATCTAAAAAGTGCTGATTATTCAGGAAGTTGGCATTTTTTGACGTATTTGGTATATATAGATTATAATAATGATGGAGATTTTAATGATTATCATGAGATTGTAGGTAGGGCTCCTGTTAGTTCAACAATTTATGACTCCCTATATATCTCCATTCCTACTGAAAATATCATTGCGGATCAAAATCTTTTGATGAGAGTCATAGGCTACCATTCCACTCCTATAGGACCTTGTCACATAGGAACGGGTAACATTAAGGATTTCTCTATTAACATTTCTAAATGCCAATCTGTAATATATGTAGATGGCGATGCTAATGGAAACAATAGTGGTTTGTCTTGGGATAATGCCTATCTAAATTTAGAAGATGCACTTAATAATTACACCTGTATTTCGATGGTGGATACGATAAAAATGGCTGAAGGCGTCTATATACCCAATACTGTAGATAGACATGCTACTTACTCTTGGACAGATAGTATCGTAATCGAAGGAGGGTTCAAACATGGAGGACTGGCTCAGGACCCTACAATATATATATCGACTTTAAGTGGAGATATTGGTGTGCCAGGGGATCCATCGGATAATCTTTACCATGTGATTCATGGGATGTCAGCCAATTCCCTTTTGGGCTTAAAGGATATCACAATAACAGGAGGTTACGCAGATGGTACAGGAATTGACATGAATGGAGGAGGAATTTACTGTGATGGATACTTGGTATTGGAAAATATCCTCGTCACTGGAAATAGTGCAAAAGGACAGGGCGAAGGTATTTATAATAGTAATACCTGTGAGGAACACATAGAAGTTTCTTGTACACTTAAGGCTAATAGTCATATACCTTAATGATATGACATTTTGATAATAAAATGCATACTTGTCCTATTTGTGTAAAAGCGTTTTCCTCTAGATCAATTTGATTAAGAATCTGGTTATAAATAAGCATTTGACAGTTTTTAAACCTTTTCAAATGATTGTTGTACATTCTTTATTGGATATCCCGGGTGCACTATTTCAACAATAACAAATCACCATATTGAATCGTATCTCGATCATATCCATCCTTGCTTATCTTTATCACATACACAAATACAGCCGGATTTAATAATTCACCTTTATACGTCCCATCCCACCCGGAGTTAGGATCATTAAACTGTAAATTATCATTGGCAAAAACTTTCTCACCCCATCTATCATAAATAGACATTGAATATTCTGCATTAATAAGATTGCTGCTAACATAAAACCTATCATTGAATCCATCATTATCAGGTGAAAAAACATTGGGGATATAGATATATATTTCATCTTGCTTCTTTTCTATTCCTTTTAAGTAAATCGTATCCCTCAACTCACATCCTTCTTTATCTTTTAATAAAACAGAATAATACCCATCCTCACTATTTGTGACTACAGGATTAAGGCAATCCAAACACGATAAATCCTTTTCGGGATACCAAACAATTTCATCTACAACCATATCTGTAGTTACACTAAGTACATATGAGTCATCCTGCTTAGTTGCAGTTATATCTATATCATATGGAGTAAAAGGGCTGACAGTAAATATACTATCCCCGATAGCTTTGCACCCATCAGCATCAATAATCATATAAGAGTATTCTCCTTCTAATAGATCTTTTATCTCAAAAGGTAACCTTGTGATCTGAAAACTATCATTATTATTTAGTATAATGTTTGCAGGGAGAACACCTTCGTTAATATCTTCAATTATAAGTTTCCCTCCGCCAAAACAATTTGCATCATTTACATCAATGACAGCAGATATATTTTTAATTGTTAAATCGATAGTGACAATGCTATCACAATCGAACCGGTTTACTAAAACTTCAACTCCGGTTAAGTTAGTTTTATCATAAATACTATTGTTTACTATAATACTTTCATCAGAACAAATTTCTTCAACTATATCGAAATAGCTTACAGAATTTACAGTTACTGTAATTATAGCACTTGATTCAGGGCAATATCCTGATTCTTTTAACAGGTATTCAAATCTATAAATACCTTGTTTCACATTTGTAAAGTCCACTCTTTTAGCCTTTGAAGTAATAATATCTACATTGCAATTATCAAGGTTAATCCATTGACCACTTATATTATGTTCACCAAGTAGGCTGTCCAAATTAACACTATGATTTGTATTGCAGACTTCTATACTATTGTCACTACCTGCTTGTAATTGTCCAACTATTTCTATCGTCAAAATCGAAGTATCCATACCACAAAACTCGCCACTTCCGGTTATAAGGCCAAAACGATAATTACCAATATTCATTCCGGAAACATCTACAACACCGGTGTTGTAATTCAATGATTCACTATCATCAAAATCTTTATAAATTAAATTATTTGTAATATCAGGAATTAATTCATTTAATAAGCTAACATTAGTAGTTGCTCCTTCACAAAACACCAATTCTTTATCATCGCCCGCAAAGTGTTTTTCCAAGACATATACTGTTATTAGTGCTGAATCAGCCGGACAATATTCGTCCTTGCCCAATATATATTCAAATCTGTAAACTCCAGGCATTTTTCCTGAAAATTCCAAGTGGCTTACGTCTTCTAAACTAAGTCCCAAGCCATCCAGATCAACCCATTGCCCATTTTTATCATGAACCCCTAAAAGACTTTCAATATTTATCGTATTATTCAAATCTGAATTACAGACATCAATTTGATTATCATTTCCGGCATTAGGTTTTGGTACAATAATCATCTTAACTTCAGCTGTATCACTACCACAAACATTACTCACATCCTCAATAATATAATTAAATGTAAAAGTATCAACATTAAATATCGAAATATCATATTGTTTTGGGAAAAGAATTTTATTCTTATCTTGATCATACCAATCACCTTGACTACTGTTGTACCCGAAGATATAATCAAAAAGATTTATTTTTTCTGTTGTGCGCTCACAAAATTCAAAATTCAACCCTACTCCTGCATTCGGCTTCTCTATCGTATTAATAGTAACCTCTGCACTATCTCCTGAACAAAACCCCGAACCCAAAACCTCATATTCAAAATGATATTCTTTAAGCTCATCTAAAATAACTGAGCCGGGATCAGCAATAATATCACCGGATGAATCCACCCATATACCTCCAGTATCATAATTAGTTAATGAATCAAAAAGATTAACAATTTCGCCTTGACATACCACATAAAAATAATCATCGCCAGCATTTAATTTATCCATTATTTCAAATGTTATTATTGCCTCATCGCTTTTACAAGGATCATTACTTACTTTATAAACAAATTCATATACACCGGGAAACAATATAGACAAATCAATATTATCCGGTGACTGGATAACATCTCCATTATCATCAAACCATTCACCTGTTAAATCTGCATCCACGCTTAAATAATTCCATAAGTTAACTATATCATCTGTACCGTTACATACAATATTATAGCTATCTTTACCCGCATTAACTTCCTCATTTACCTCAACCATTATATTTCCTACTATATTACAATCACCTTCTCCAACTGTTACTGTATAAAGGGTAGTTTCTTCAGGACTTACATCAATTGAACTAGTCGTTTCTCCCGTACTCCATGCATAAGTATCACATCCCGCACCCACATTTAAATTTATTTCGTCCCCGGAACAAATCATTGTATCTTTTGGTAACTGAATTCCGGCACTTCTAATCTCAACGGGAATATTAATCGTAAACACACAATTTGCCGGCATTTCCCAATTACCCGTCTCTCCATCATCCGTAAAAATAAAGCTAATAGACTCAAATGCATCTCCACTTTCATCCGGACAGTATTCTAATTGAAAGCCAAAATGTGGACAATCATCAGAACATCCTACTCCCCAATTATTAGATGCATCTCCATCATTAGGAGTAATAAACCCAACACCATTACAATTTGATGTTTCATCAGTACCATCATAATAATATCCCCCTTGACTATACGAATTATTCGAACAATCTCCTGTAATTGCATCCGCCCAAATCCAATTATTAGGCACTACTCCATTAGCACTTGACCAACCATTAGAAGCTTTAAAAGAAATACCATGAATCCAGTTAACCTTTTGACCAAAAAACCAATAAAAAACAACTTCCACTTCAAAAGAAACAGAGCCACATGCCAGAGACTCAACAATTAAAGGATTCCCTTCAGCTGATTTCTGAGGACCTATTGTACCGGGTACAATTGATGTGCCTTCTATAATATTTATATTTTCGCCACTTATTATATTTACTGAAACATCGCATAAAGAACAATCTATAGCTCCGTCACATTGTGCATTTATACTAATATTCGAAGATAAAAGATACACTAATAATAAAAATAAAAAGTGTAAATTATTTTGCTCTTTATAAGATTTCATCGTTAACATATATTTAGTTTTCTTTACTGTAAATTTCAGTAACTGATGTAATAAATAACTTCTCCTTTCCAAATAAATAGTTTTATCCCATTCTAATTTCTATTGAAATAATAG
>JALVAD010000133.1 GCA_027011385.1 Saprospiraceae bacterium
TTACTTTATATTATATTCCTATCGGTCATTAATGTATACCCTTCATCGCTTTATTCAAGAATGGGGATAAGATCACTAGACAAATTCCTGATCCTAACATAATCCATGTTATAAACGGATAAAGTTCGAAATCGTACTTGTGCAAAATACTTTCCATCATACCCGCTAAGTAATTTCCAGCAGCGAAACTTGCCATCCACAATCCCATTACCACAGAACCAAGTTTTGTAGGTGCTAATTTAGTAATCATAGACAATCCAATTGGAGATAACATTAATTCTCCTAATGTTAATACAACATAAACAGCTACTAGCCATAAGGGGGAAACCATATGACCTCCTTCTGCTAAATTACTTGCCATTGTCATAATCCAAAAAGCAAAAGCTCCTAAGAAAAGTCCAATTGCAAATTTTATAGGAGTTCTGGGATTCAGTTTCATAGCATCAAGCTTTAACCATAAAACAGAGAATATAGGTGCAAAAATCAATATGGCAATTGGATTAATATTTTGAAACCAAGTAGCCGGGATGTCCCAACCAAATATCATACGATTGGTATTGTCTTTAGCAAATAGGTTCATTGTTCCACCTGCTTGCTCAAATCCAGCCCAAAAAGCTACATTGAAGAATGCAAGTACAAGGATAACTATCATTCTACTCCACTCAGCTGATCCATTTGTTCCTTTAAATATTACATATCCCAGTCCCAATACAATCGCTGCAAAACCTAAGTATGAAAGTATATTGGTAACACTTTCTGGTAATGCTCTCCAAACATACATAATTACTAAAGTAGAAACTATCATTCCAATAGAATATACGATTATATCTTTCCAATCTTTTCCGTCGAGTAAAAATTTATCACTCGGTGAATTAGGAGGTAATCCAAACTGTTGAAGTGTTGATTCTCGTTTATTCATCCATATTACACTTAAGATCATTCCAACTCCAGCAGCAAGATATCCATATCCCCAGTATACATTTTCTCCTAAAGCACCTGCTATAAAAGGTCCTAAAATAGCACCTAGATTAATACCCATATAAAAAATATTAAATGCAGAGTCTTTTCTAGGGTCATTGTCATCATAGAAATCACCAACTATGGTCGATATATTAGGTTTAAAAAATCCATTTCCCATAATCAATACTCCCAAACCAAAGTTAAATAAAAATAATCTGGTTGGTACATCAAGAGAAGTTGCTAAAAAAGAACTTGCAGCAAGTAAAAATTGTCCAATGGCCATAACAAATCCTCCAATATATACGGTCTTCCTTTTGCCGAGAAACTTGTCAGCAACCCATCCCCCTAAGATTGGAGTTAGGTAAACTAGCCCCGTAAATATAGCATAAATCTTTAAAGATTCCTCACGGCTTAATCCAAAGCCTCCATTTACCAACTCAGCAGTTAGATAAAGAGTCAATAATGCACGCATTCCATAATAGCTAAACCGTTCCCACATCTCTGTTGCAAATAATGTGTATAACCCCTTAGGATGTCCTTGTTTTTGTGAACTCATAATGATATTTTTAGTTTAAATTAAATATTCAACAAATCTACTTAATCTTTTTGGCTTTGTGTCTTATCAAAATGTTAAGTATTACTTAATTATTGTTAAAACACAAAAAAAGACTGCGCAATGTAATACAAATTATTAATATATTGGGAAAAAATGTATGCAAAATTTTAAAATATGGATTTGCTTTGATTTTTATTCCAAGGCTATAAACTGTAAATAACTTATTGTTTTCGGTAGTGTTGACTCGTATATCACAAGATTTGTCACAATTAGAAAAAATAGTTGAGTGAATAATTTAAAAGCCGAAATGTATAGAACTTAGATTAATTAAAAAACTTACTTTTTTCAAAATTCCCCCGCTTTTTTCCCTATAAATATCTTCGATTTCTTTGGAGTTGACAATGGGTAAATATATTTCAAAATTATTTTTCATAATCTGAAATACCAAACCGGAACTGTACAAAAATTTATTGGAATATCCCTCGCTGATAAACGGTAAATCCCCATAAATGCCAAGATCCAAATATGGCTTGATAAAGAATTTAAAAGGCAAATCAAATACAATATTTGCAGACATTACATAATTATTGCTTTGCCCTAAAGAAAATGACGAACCAAAAGCAGTTTTAAATCCTCCTGTATTCATCATTAACTGCCTTGACCAAAATCCGTCTTGCTCAGCTCTGTCAATAAAATAATGTTGATACCCATAGTCATTTTCTGCATAACCTATCAAGCTTAATGTACCGGGATTTGTTCCTGTACTCATCTTATTAGTGTTGAATAAATATGTCGCACCGTATAATCGTATATTGAGGAATCTATCCTTTTTGTACATGTATCCAAAATTGAATGATCCATTGAGCATCAAATATTGTTCTTTATTATAATATTTATAAGCCTGATGTTCAAGTCCTAATCTAAGTGAAATGGGTGTTATTGTATTGCCAAATTTTGTTGTGTATGACAAACTGTTGATGTATCTGTTGTAGTTTTTTATTCCATCTGCTGTGAATTCCTCATCCGATATATAGGAAAACATATATTTTAGCTGTGATTTATTATTGAATACATCATTGCCTAAATTGATATTGACATAAGGTGAAATTCTGCTGTATTTTAGATTGAAATCTTTATTTGGATTATAAAACCGGTGATATCTTCTGGCATTGATGCCAATATCCATTTTGTTTCTGTTGAAAGGTGATTTTAATACTCTGCGATAATCCATATCCCCAACAAGGGATTTTGACCTAAAACCGTACAATATTGCCATTTTATATTTGTAGTCAAAAGATGCTTTGCTGGTTAAAAATAAACCTACCATATATCCATCGTTGTAATTGTATCTTATTGAAGGTAATACAATGTTGGTGTTTGATGTAAATTTGTAAAAGGTCAACCAGTTTGGTAAATGAAAAGAATTTTTAAGTTTGAACTTTGTTCTTAGTTTTCTGTCTTTATAGTACAGCTGATTGGGATCAATCTCTATTTTATCATAATCTCTTTTTAACAAGCTTATTTCCTTTTCTCCTTTGAATCCATCTACAAATTGTGAATAAATCAAGGAATCATTTTTGAATCCACCAACCTCTAAAGGAATAGCATATTCACTCTCATTTTTTATTCTTAAAATATAGTCCGACTTGGATTCATTAACATTAATTATGGAATATTTGAAAGGGGTGGGAGTAGCGATAAGCCCATCAAAGAACCAATTTAAATCCTTTTTTGTGTAATTCTCAAAATTATTTTGGATAATATTGCTATTGATATGCTTGTATTTCCATTTATTGACAAATTTTTTCATCATTTGGCTGAAAATATCTTCTTCAAGATAATTTTTTAAATAGTTAAAAGAAATTGCCGGTTTGGAGTTTAATAACAATCGTTTTTCATCTTTAGTATTGTAATCTGAAATAGTCTGAGGAATGGATTTATATGTAATCAGATTACTTAATTCTGTTACTTTACTGTCTATCACATATTTTTCATTATATGATTTACCAAAATGAGCTAGATAATCCATGTGATA
>JALVAD010000134.1 GCA_027011385.1 Saprospiraceae bacterium
GAAAATATTAAAAAAGATAATGAATATATTTTAGTTGGAGCAATTAAGTCTTATAAATTCAATGAAAAATTTGAATTAATAGATTCATTTTTTAATTATCCCGATTTTCATCACATTTTGTTTTATGGTTATACTGTAAGAAAGTTTCAAGATGATAAATACTTATTAAACATTGCATATGATGGTAATGGAGAATCTTATAATAAAGGTTTAGCATATTTTGATCAAGATTTTTATTTAGATAAAAAATCAAAAATTAGTTTAATTGAATATAATTTTGATTTCCCGATTGCAAGACGAAACTTTGATTTTATAGATACCTCTACGATATATGCAGGATGTCAAGAAGGATATTTTAAATATTTTATTTTATCTAAATTCAATTCCAATCTACATCCATATTGGATTAAATATTTCGGAGATGATGGGAAAGGTCGTTTGCTCTGGAATACAACCGCTACTTCAGACGGAGGAGTAATATTATCGGGTTCAAAAGGAAAATATAGGGAATATCTTTTACCTGAAAAGCAAGGTGCCTGGATGCAAAAATTTGACTCCAACGGCAATACGGTTTCCACAATAGAGCTTTTGCCCAATGCCTGGTCTATCACCGTATATCCCAATCCGTCATCCGGGGAGTTTAGTATCAATATTGAAGGCAAAGCACAAAATGCAAAGTTGGAACTTTATGATACTCAGAGCAAAATTGTTAAACAATTTTCGGGTTTAGTACACGGAAAAAACCGCTTGGATATGTATAATATTCCACAAGGAATATATGTATGGCAGCTGAAAAGAGCCGGAAAGATATTGGGTACGGGTAAGTGGGTGAAGGAGTAGTCAAAAAAGATCCCATAACAATATTCACCTTATCGGAATTGAATTTAGCCGTGAAAAAAGGAATATAATCGGGTACGAGTGGGAAAAGGTTTAGTTGATTTTGATAAAGTACAAATACCTTTAATAAATATTCGGAAAAAATTTTTTCAAAAATAATGGTTGTCTATTTATCAAGCCATTCCTTAAATGACTTTACTTTTTCTCTACTTACTATTATATCGTCGATGTTAATTCCACTCAATTTTATACCTAATCTACTATTTGAGTATGTGTAAATTTCCTCGATAGAATCCGCTTCGATTATAAATTGTCTACTTATTCTGAAAAATAATTCAGGATCAAGCATTTTCTCAAGTTTGTCCAATGGATAGTCAATCATATGCGTTTTATTATCCTTGGTTTTGATATATGTTGCTTTATCTTTGCTATAAAAACATACAATATCACCGGAATTGATAAGCTTGATTTTTCTACCGATTTTGACTGTGAAACGCTTTTTATAGTCGGTTGGAATTAATAACTTGGCTATTTTATCGAAATTTTGAGTTTGATTATTATCTTTTTTTAGTTTGTGATATTTCCCCAATGCTCCCGCTAATTCATCTTCATCTATAGGTTTTAACAAATAGTCAATACTATTTACTTTGAAAGCTTTTATCGCATATTCATCATACGCCGTTGTGAAAACTACCGGAAAATTGATATTCAAAGCATCAAATATTTCAAAAGACAAACCATCTCCCAAACGTATATCAAAAAAACCTAAATCGGGTTGTTCATTTGCCGCAATCCAATTGATAGCATCTTCTACAGAATGTAGCATAGCCTCAATTTTAACCCCTTGATTATCCAGTATTCTAGCCAAACTTCTGGCAGCAGGCTTTTCATCTTCTATAATAATAGCTCTCATAATAGTTATTTAATCCTCAATTTCATATATATTCTCAAATCATTTTAGTATTTCATTTTGATTTAGTTATTTCTAGGTATTATTGGTTATTGGTACTCTTATTTTATATTTCTCGTCTGTTTTTATTATTTCGATTTCTTTCTTTAACAGAAACTGACATCTGTCATTTATGCTTTTTAAGCCTGTCTTAGTACTTTTTTTGCCGTGTATCGGGTTATAATTATTTTCAATTACCAAATAGTCATCCTCTAAAAATATATTGATAAACAAAGGTTCATCGTTGGTAATTTTATTGTGTTTAATCGCATTTTCCAATAAAATCTGAGTTGCTAAAGAAACTATTTTCACGTTACTTCTTTCTATTTTTATAGTATAATTTAACGAGTCTTCAAATCTAAATTTCAATAACTCCAAATATCTTTTAGCAAAATCTATTTCATTGTCCAAAGAGATTAAATCAACGTCCTTGTGTTCTAAAATATACCTGTAAATCGATGAAAGGTTTTTAACAAATTTCTTAGCATTCTGTGGGTTTTCATCGATGATAGAGTACAATACATTTAGGTTATTAAATAAAAAATGAGGGTCAATTTGGTTCTTTATCGCATTGAACTTTGCCTTGGCGTTTTCCGTTTGAAGTTTTGCTTCCTTAAGTTTCAATTTCTGTACTTCCCGATAAAAATAAAACAAGTAAAAGAAAAGAAACATTACTATTGAAATATAAATTGGCAATTTGAATTGCGAAAAACTCATTTTTGAAAAGTATTCTCCAATACTTTTTCCAAAATAAAACCAAACCTGCAAATAATTAATAGTTAGAAATGTAATAATGGTCAATAAAAACCCCCAAAGAATACCGTAAAATAATCTTTTTCCGGGGTGTTTTTCCCAAGGAATCTTATAATTAAGATATACCGCAAGATATTTATTGGGTACATACCCTGCAATAGAATATAGAATTGAGATACTCAAGTACTGAATAATATTGCTTTTATTGACAACGCCAACCCATAAAAATAGATACAAAAATATAAACACCACAACTCCTATTGCTATTGCAATAATCAATTCTCTCAAGAAATTTATTTTTTTATTTTTTATATTACCCATCAGTTGTTTTATTTAAGCGAATCTAGTGATTTATTTTTATTTTTCACTTCTTTGACCGAACAATCATTACTATTTAGTATTTTAAGTGCTTGTTCTTTTCCCCAATTTGGAAAATACTTAGCTTTTAATTGAAAGCTATCAAACTTTTCAAGAGAGTTTTCTACCTCAAGACAAAATGGTTTCAAATCTTGTTTGAAAAATCTGGCTGCTCCCATTTGAAATTGTGCTTTTAGGTAGTAAGGTCTAGGATTCGTAGAGTCGAGTGCTATCGCTTTTTCATAGGTCATAATCGTCTTTCCGGACAATTTAGCTCCATTTACCATTGGGTTGTAGGCGACTTCAGCTGTCAATAATAAACCCTTCAAAGTATAAACTTCAGAGTTATCAGGTGCAATTTTCATCAATGTATCAATTACAACAGATGCATTTTGCATCAAAAGCTCTCTTTTTGTATTGTCTTCCTCACCAAAAGAGCTTGTTATTCCGACTTGGGCAGAATAATAATACGGTATCCAATTTGTTTTTTCTACTTGAGCAATTCTGTCAAATGTGGCAATTGCTTTATCATTTTCACCTTTTCCCCAGTATTCAAATGCTGTTTGCATCCCTTTATCATATGGCGTTTGTGCATTTACAAAGACAGTCATTGTCATAGCCATTAATATCATTAATTTTTTCATTGT
>JALVAD010000135.1 GCA_027011385.1 Saprospiraceae bacterium
AAAGTAGAGTTTTCATATGTTAAATTTTTTAGACTAAAATTGCATGTACATAAATACAATTTTTACTAGTAAATAAAATTGTGACAAAAATCTACCATTTTTAGGGTTTAAGCACTAAGTTTGAGGAATATTTTAGTGTATTATAATTATTTGATACCTGTTTGAGATGTTACAGCCCATTAATGCTAAAAACCACAGCTCCATTTATCCATATCTTGGCATTGTCATTTATATAAATCTTTTTTACCAGTGCATTTGCATTTACCTTAGGAAAATATCTGTAAAATTGTGGTGGTGGAATGGTAACTATATCTGTCATTGTCGGAATATAATTTGTAGACCAATTACCTGTGTTATGCCACTCGTTACTGACATTTCCTGTCCAATATATGCCGTACTCAAAAGCTCCAATATCGGGTTTTTCCATTAGTGGAATTGGATTGTCATCATAGTCGATATCGGTTAAAGTAGAGGTGCCAGTATCAATACAGGGAGAATTACCCAATAAATGATAGTTTGCATTTAATGCATCAATAAACATAGGATTGTCACCGATATTATTTGAGATGTCAGCATCCTGATTATTGAATGTAGCAACATCTGAAACAGTTCCGTTGTATTGATATCTACAAGTTTGATTTGTACTGTCACTGTAAACCAAATTATTTTGCATAAGATTATTATAAATACCTTGTCCCAATGAGTCTTTGTGAAATTGAATTCCCACATTGTTTAGGGTCTTTCCGCAATTATATACTATATTGTTCCGGATAATATTACCTGAAAATCCACCCGGATAATCAAAATTTATTGAATATATCAAGATGCCTTCGCTTTCAGTATTCGTGATAACATTGTTTTCAATGATATTGTTTTTTACCTGAATATTATAATTAGACAATTTTATTCCTACTCCTATAGCATCGGTTTTAAGGGGGCTGTCAAGAACACCATCTATGATATTGTTATGAAAATGATTTCTGCTTCCTCCCAATTGGTTTTGAACTGAAATGTCGTGAATATAATTATTATAGTATTCACCATCCTCGGAATATCCACTATAAGCTATTCTACCACCGTAAATGATATCAGGAGTAGTTAGCTCATTATTGTGAAATTTTATACCACTTACTTTGTGTAATGAATCGGCTGTGTTTGAAGAAAAACTAGCGTGCCCCCAATTTTTAAAATAACAACTATCAATTTCTATATTAGAAGAACCTGTTGTTACAAATATTCCGTCGTCACAACCTGAATAATCTATTCCTGAACCTCCAGGTGGTAAGGTAGATTGGTCTACGGTGAAATTCGCATCCATATTGCAACTACGTATAAGAATATCTGAAGAGTTTTTTATTTTCACACCAACCGCAGCATTTTTACCAATACTGCAATTTATTATTTTCCACCCTTTGTTATTGTTTAGATATATGGATGAAGAAGCTCCTCCTTGAAAATCAAGATCGACAATCTTGATATAATCACTATTGTTCAAACCTAGAACATAACTGTGTGGACTCCACGAAAATGTACTATCAGATGGATTAGTTTCAGAGTACAGGTATAGTTTCAATTCGTTTTCGGGAGTGATTTTTGTATAATACTCCGTGCCGTATTGTCCTAATAACGTAGAATCAAGCGCAGGGGGTAATCTTAACATTTCGGTGCTATTTTTAAAAAATCTTGCTCCTGTCGTTGTAATAGTCGTCCAGACTGAATCACCCTGATTTATCCATGTAGGGGTCTGTGTTGAATGTATATTAATTATTGGTTTTGCTCCTGTACCATAAGCACCATATGTGATATAATGGTTTATAGAACCCGAAGGATGTGTAAAGCTGATTATCCTATTTCCATTCCATATTTCACCTCTTTTGAATAAAATACTGTCTCCGGGTTCAAAAGAGGGGGACATACTCAATATCTTTGATATAGACTGCCAAGCAGAATCAGGAGACAAACCGTTATTGCTATCATTGCCATTTGTCGCATCGACATAATACACGGCATCATATATCATATAAAAATCTCCTGCGATATCAGCCAAATACATTTCCAAATCGGTATATCCGGCATTATTTACTATTTCAAAACCGTTCAAATTCCAATTCAGGTGAACCTCATTATTATTTGCAACCATTGTATCTAGTCCATTTTCTTTTTCCCACCAATTGGGCATACCGTCTTCGTCCGTATCAAAAGTGTCTAGCGAAACGGATTGCTCAATATAATTAGGATAAACAAAGTCATTGTCAGGGTCACTACCCGGCTTGGTATCGGGGTCAGTATAATTGAGTGCGTAATCGATATACAAACTATCAATAGAATCTACATTGTAAGTGGTACCGTCAGAATTGTATCTTACACCTGCTCCTGCATGAGATAAAATAAAGTCTTTTAGACTATTCATTGGAGTTTCTGTAACGGGAAATTGTCTGGGTGGAACAGCTGTGTCCCTTCGATATTCTAAAGGTAAAATCGAATCAACTTCAATAGTAATAGAACCATTTGGAGAATTGTATGTTTCGTTTGAATATCCATCGTATTGCTCTATCATCCACCATTGATTCACCTGAGTTTCACCTGGTGGTGAGTAAAGTGAACCACCGTTTTCTTGAATCTGATTACCGCTGATGTAGATTGAAGGTTGTAAGTAGCCTATTTCTTCACCATCTTTTGGGCTCGGATCAATTCCCGTTCTGATATTGGTACTAAATTCTTCTTTTAATAGAGAATGTGTATTAATAGTCGAGTTCCAATTTCCTTTCTCAAATATATTTTTAATATAATCTACTTTAGAACTACCGTTATGTTTTGCCAGTCGTGGCCCCCAACCGTATGTGTAATTATTCTTCAGTACAAAAGAACCGCTTCCTGCTCCAACATTGAAAGGTTGTCTATGATTAATCAATAGAAATGCATTGTGGTGTATATCCGAATTTCCGTGAGCATTGTGCCAAAAATCTAATCTTTGAGCTTCAGGTATATTGGCATTTACATAGGAATAAACACATCCTGTGGGGCCGGTAACATTGTGAGATGCAATACCTGTGTGCCCAAGGGAATATTGAAAAGTAAAATCTCCAGCCTTATAACTGTGTTGCACTCCATTATTATCTGTGGCAATATAACCGTTTTGAGCGTTTTTATTGGGATGATTGTAAAGTATTGTATATGTTCCCCAACCACCTGAATAATGATCTACTATCACTTTATTTGTTTCGTGCAAGTCGAACATACTGGTTGTTTTATTCATAAACTTTTTATATTTCCATCCGCCTTTAGCTGAAATATACCTTAGGATAATATTTTCGGAATTTCTTATCGCAACTCGGTTATCAAGCGTACTATCCATAGTCAAATGGAAACCTCCAAGGTGATTGGCAGTTTGACCGGCTATTGTAAGATTACCATATTTATTGCTTCCCGATATTTGTCCTGCACTTGCAAAGACCTTGCTTTCAAGTTCAAGTCTACCCCCGACTGCAAAAACAATTGTTCTTGGAATACTATCCGTACGATTCTTGATAGCTTCCCTAAAGCTTCCAACTCCACTATCATTAAGATTTGTAACATAAACTACTTCACCACCTCTTCCTCCTGAAGCAATAGCTCCGGCACCTTCAGCTGTGGGAAAAGCTTTTTTTTCGTTAAGTATGATTTTTTTTTGTGCTGTTAGTGTATTTAATGCAAAAATCAGAAATAATAAACCAATGAAGAATTGATATCTTAATAAAGAGGAACAACTTATTTGGGATGTGCAATTTATCATTTAAAGTAGGTAAGTTTTTTTTAAGTCCAAATATACAATAAATAGACGGGAATTCACAAAATACACCTCAAAATAATACTTCATAAAAAGTTTTTAATATGGGAATTATTTTAAGATTCTCTTTTTGGATTAATATGGATATAAACACTAAAGTGGTTATTCTTGTTATTATAATAGGAAAAATAACTATGGCTAATAGAAAGGAGGTATTTTATTTTAAACAGTTCGCTGTGAAGCACAGCAAAAGTGCGATGAAAGTTGGGATTGACGGTATACTGTTAGGTGCTTGGTGTGATATTGACAAAAATAAAGTAATACTTGATGTTGGAACTGGTACAGGGTTAATAGCCTTGATGATATCTCAAAGAAATAACAAAGCTTTGATTAGTGCAATTGAACCTGATAGGGATTCATATGTAGAAGCGAATGTTAATTTTAACAACTCCCCTTGGAAATCGCAAATTGTTTTGAAGAATCAATCATTACAAGAGTTCGCTAAGGAAAGTTGGACAAAGTTTGACCATATAGTTTGCAATCCCCCTTTCTTTCTTGATGGGCAAAAGTCAAATGAAAATAGAAAAGCAAAAGCCAGACATGCAATTGATTTGACATTTGAAGATTTATTGAGTTGTTCCAAGTCTTTACTAGTTAAAAATGGGAAATTATCAATTATATTACCTCCAAATGAAGGACAAAAGCTTATTGATAAAGCAAAAAAGATGAATTTTTATGTCCAAAGGATTTGTGAAGTATTTACAAAGAACAAGGTTGAGAGAATGCTTATCTCCTTTAGTTTGATAGATGATTTACCAAAATCAAAATCCTTATTGAATATATACACTCCTGGAGGAGATTATACCCAAGAATATATCAATTTGGTGAAAGATTTTTATTTGAAGATGTAGAAAATCCTACTGCTAAAGTTTTGCCATTATTCAGAGGAGTCAGTATGAGCTTTTGCGCTGATTTTGGCTATTTCCTGCTCTATAAAATAAAGATTAGTAGGTCCATTACCTATCAATTTAAGTATGCTTAGTATCTCCTGAAATGTTGCTTCCTCTTCTCTTTGTTCTTCAACAAACCATTGTAAAAAATTATTTGTTGCATAATCGCTCTCCTCAATAGCTAACTTGACAAGTTTATGAATTTGCTCTGTAATATAGACCTCATGCTGGTAAGTGTCTTCAAATACTTGATGGATTGATTTATATTCAAATGGGGGTTGCTTTATTCCCGGGACAATAGCGTGTCCACCCATTTCATTGATATAGTGAAAAATTTTCATTCCATGGGAACTTTCCTCTTCAAAATGATTGTAAAGGAAAGCCGCGCTGTTACTAAGCCCTTCTTTATCACACCAAGAAGCCATTGATAAATATAGGTTCGCAGAATAAAATTCCTCTTCTATTTGCTTGTTTAAAGCATCGATCATTTTTTTACTAATCATAATTGTCAATTTTTTGCAAATATAAGCAAAAAGGTCAATATCTGAGAAAGAATTATCCGAATTTAAAAAGATACCTATTTTCAAAAACCAGCTTCAGAGTATCTTCGAGCTTCTGAGTCTTGGATTTGTAAGGATTTCTTGAAGATTACACTAATAGTTGTTAGGAGAATTAAATGGTATTAGATTTATCAGAGTAAATGTCTTGACTGTGACAAATAAAGATGTTTTTGTCTTATATTGAAATATTGTTTGAAGAATTAAATTAGTTTTGTGAAAAATTTAAAAATAAATGTCAGTTAATAAATCATGTCCGATAGTTTTTAAGCAGGTAGACAAACACATAATTAGAGTAAATGCAATCATCGTTTTTGCTTTTCTACTGGGATTTATCTTTACAGGAAATCCTTTGATGATTTTGATGGTGCTTGTCGATTTTATCATTAGAGTCTTTTTTGGATTAAAATATAGTCCAATTTGTTTCTTTATCAAAAGGGCATTGAGATTGTCAGGAGTAAAACCTCATTTGATTAATGCCGGCCCGAAAATATTTGCTGCGAAAATCGGATTGATATTGGCTGTGTTTATACTAATCGCATCATTTTTAGGATTTAATTTTCTTGCTACAACTATTGCTTTGATTTTTATTATTGCAGTAGGACTTGAGGCTTTTTTCAATTATTGTCTAGCGTGTGAGATATATCCATATTATAATAAATATTTTGGATAACTCGCATTATTCACTGGTTTTCATAATGAGAGTTCAAACTATCTCAAGAGTTCACCCATTGCAATTGTAGCCATGCTTATTTTAGAATCTTTGCATTCCAGTATTTTTTTGCCACATTCTAAAAGGGTAGTTCCGGTAGTGAGAACATCATCGACCAATAATATATGTTTTTCTTCAAATAATTGCGAGTTTTTAACCGTAAAGGCATTTTTAAGATTAACCAACCTTTCTTCTCTTGTCATTTTTGTTTGAGTGTTTGTATGACGTATTCTTATAAGGTTATTACTGATTATTGGTATAGATAAAACTTTGGAAATACCTTCTGCAAATTTTGAACTTTGATTATAACCTCTTTGAATTTCTTTCGATTTATATAAGGGAATCGGCACAATTGCATCAATATTTTTAAAAAAGGAATCTTCTTTTATACTAGCTCCAAATATTTCACCCATTTTTATTCCATATTGAGGCTTATTTCTATATTTGAGATCTTGGATTATACCTTGAACCATTCCTTGTTTTATAAAATAGAATAGTGAAGCCCCGTGTTGAATATTTATTTTTCCAGCAAAATGTTGCATAAAATCATTGTTCAGGGCAGTTCCTTGATAAGTAAACGGTAGTTGTGCATAACAATCAAAGCAAAAAGTATCATGCACCTCCCTGTCATTATTATTGCAAATAATACATAAATCAGGATAAAACAAATACAAAAAACTATCCCAATATTCTTTAATGAATTTTAGCATTTAACTTTTCTTGTCCTTTACCAAAAGATTCTTGTACATTTGGACGGTATTGTGCAATCCGTAATACAATGCATCACTGACTAGAGCATGACCGATAGACACTTCATCTATAAATGGAATGTTCTCATTGAAAAACTTTAGATTATCAAGATTCAAATCATGACCTGCATTTATTCCTAAAGATATTTTTTTTGCGACTTCCGAAGCCTTTACGTATGGGGAAATTGCTTCATCTCGGTCTTTGTGATAATTTTCAGCAAATGGTCCCGTATAAAACTCAATTCTGTCTGTTCCGGTTTCTTTAGCCGCATAGACCATTTCTTCTTCCGGATTTAAGAAAATTGAAACTCTTATTCCGGCATCATGAAGTTGCCCTATAATTTCTATCAAGTAATTTCGATGCTTGATGGTATCCCAACCTGTATTTGATGTCAGTGCATCAGGAGCATCAGGAACTAAGGTGCATTGGTGTGGTTTGTTCTTAAGGACAAGTTTCATGAATTTATCTATTGGATTTCCCTCAATATTGAATTCTGTAGTAACAATTTCCTTTAATCGTGGAATATCGCTATACCTTATATGTCTTTCGTCTGGACGAGGATGTACAGTAATACCATCAGCTCCAAAAGATTCAATGTCTTGAGATATCTGAAAAATATCCGGGAGGTTTCCCCCTCTAGCATTCCTGATAAGAGCTATTTTGTTTATATTTACACTTAATCTTGTCATTATTTGTACTAATTTGTTGTTGATAATAAAAAGAGTTCTACCTGTTTTCTTGCAGACACTAAATATTAATTCTAAATTTGCTCAAAATTAATTAATTTGAAGACATTTTTTAGAATATTTGGGCTTATTATTATTTCACAAGTATTAGCTTCTGGATTTGTGATTTTTATTTCGGGATTATCTATCAAGCAAATATCGAGTATGAATCAAATTGATATTAAAGCTATGATTGATAGCCTTGGTTTAATGCCCTACCTTTTTTATACACAATTGGTATCTGTACTATTGCCGGCTTTATTGTATTTATTGATTACTCACTATAAGGAGCTTGTTGATTGGGCAAATCTGAAATTGCCAAATAACAATCATTTTTTTATGTATAGCATAATGCTTTTGTTGCTGTCTTATCCCCTTATACAATTATCTGCCGATTTGAATAAATACATGCCTTTTGCTGATTTTTTAAGTGAGGAGGGCAAATATATAGAAGGATTGATGAAGCAAATACTCATAATGAATTCGCCGACTGATTTTTTATTGAAATTATTGATTATAGCTTTGCTACCGGCTATCGGAGAAGAACTTTTTTTTAGGGCGATAATTCAAAATGAACTATTGTCTAGCATTGGGAAAAAAGATGTAGCAATAATATTGACAGCAATTATATTCAGTGCATTTCATCTTCAATTTGATGGTTTCTTGCCCCGGTTTTTCTTAGGATTGATATTAGGTTATGTCTATTATTGGTCAGGGAGTATTTGGGTATCTATTTCTCTTCATTTTATTAATAATGGTATGCTTGTATTCTCTGCATATATGCTTCAAGATAAAATTGAAGATATGTCTCCACCTGATTCGCATACTATACCGATGTATATAATTTTGATGTCATTAGTAGCGGTATTTGTATTGAGAAAAAAATTGATAGAACTTAGATCTGAAAGGAAGGAAAATGAATTTGTAAACAATGATTAAAAACAATTTATGCTAGATAAAAAAGTACTATACACGAGAGCTTCTACAGCGATTATATTTGCTGCAGTTGTTATTTTTTTACTCAATTATTCAAGATTAACAATATTTATTTTTCTATCTATTGTTGCATTTTTTACAGCATATGAATATGTCAAAATAAAATTGAAGGATAATGCCGGTTTTAGAGAAAAATACATTGCTCCTTTATTATTCGGAGTAGCACCTGTAGCGATCGATTTCTTTACTCCTAAATTGAATTTTGTAGGATTTATTATTCTTCTTATCATTACAATCTTATTTGATATATATCTTATGTTCAAATTGTTTTATAATAAGAGTATGGTAGTTAAAAGTGATATTGCTGTTTACTTTGAGATATTGTTTTATATCGGGATTCCTATTCTTTTGGCAAGCAATCTTTTGTTAAGCAATATGGAATCAAAATCTATTTTATTTTTTATTGTAATACTTTTGATATGGGCTAATGATACCTTTGCTTATCTTACGGGTTCAATGCTTGGTAAGCATAAGTTAATGCCTTCCGTATCACCAGGCAAGACTATTGAAGGATTTGTCGGAGGGGGAGTTTTTACGATAATCACTGCAGTCTTGTTAAACCATTTCATTAATGTTTTCCCACTTTCGTATTATATTTTGTTGGGATTGATAGTTTGGATAATAGGAACAATTGGAGATTTAGTAGAGTCCAAACTTAAACGCTCATATAATATAAAGGATTCAGGTACGATAATGCCGGGTCATGGAGGATTTTTAGATAGGTTTGATTCTTTTATTTTTGTTTTACCTTTTCTAGTATTATTAACTTATTTTTATTTGTAATTAATAGAAAGTATTTCGATGCTATATTTTTGAATAATATCTGATATTTTATTAGCTTTACACGCATAATAAAATAGATATATGAAAAATAAAAAAATAAAATTATTGCTAGGAGATGAGGCTGTTGCTTTGGGAGCTATTGATGCTGGTATCTCAGGGATTTATGGATATCCTGGAACGCCATCTACAGAAATTATAACTTTTGTACAGCGATCAAAAAAAGCAAAAGAGAAGAAAATTCGTTCGGCATGGTCAGTCAATGAAAAAACTTCAATGGAAGAGGCTTTGGGAATGTCTTTTGCCGGAAAGAGAGCCATGGTTACGATGAAACACGTAGGACTGAATGTCGCTGCTGATGCATTTGTGAATTCTGCTATTTCCGGAGTAAATGGGGGATTGGTTATTGCAGTAGCTGATGACCCTTCTATGCATTCATCTCAGAATGAACAAGATTCAAGATTTTATGGAAAATTCGCAATGATTCCGGTTTTAGAGCCCTCAACACAGCAAGAAGCTTATGATCTGACAAGATATGCTTTTGATTTGTCCGAAAAAGTCAAATTGCCTGTTATGATGAGGCTTACTACTAGATTAGCACATTCCAGATCAGGTATAAAAACCTTTGAAGCAAGAGAACAAAATAGATTAGATGCTCCTACTGAGTCTTCTCGTTTTATATTAATGCCTAGTAATGCAAGAGGCCGATATAGATCTCTAATTGATGCACAAAGTAATTTGGTCGAAATTTCAGCAACTAGTGGGAATAATACTTTTTTTGAAGGAGAAGATAAATCTTTGGGAGTAATAGCTTTTGGTATAGCTTATACTTATTTGATGGACAGTTTCAAAGGTAAACCTAATCCATATCCAACATTGAAAATCAACCAATATCCATTACCAAATAATATGGTAAAAAAGATATTTGACGAATGCGAAAAAGTGTTGATTTTGGAAGAAGGGTATCCAATTTATGAAGAATTACTGCGTAATAATATCGATTTGGATGCTAATGATAATATCAAAGGCAGACTCTCTGGGGATTTACCTAGGACAGGTGAACTTAATACTGATTTGGTAGCCAAAGGTCTTGGTCTGGACGTTGTCCCTGAAGAGGAACTTCCTGAGATTGTTGAGAACAGACCTCCGGCGATGTGTGTTGGTTGTGGGCACAGGGATTTGTATGATGAACTGAACGAGTTGACCAAAGAAATTGGAGACAGAAAAGTTTTTGCAGATATAGGTTGTTATACTTTGGGTGCATTGCCACCTTATGAAGCGATAGACACTTGTATTGATATGGGAGCTTCTATTACAATGGCAATCGGTGCTGCTGATGCAGGTATTTTTCCGGCGATTGCGGTAATCGGTGATTCCACATTTACCCATTCCGGTATAACAGGATTATTAGATGCTGTTAATGAAAAAGCTAATATTACTGTTCTTATTTCGGATAATTATACTACTGCAATGACAGGTGGGCAAAGTACAGCTGCTACGGGTAGAATTGCTGAAATATGTAGAGGTGTTGGAGTAGAAGAGGATCATTTGAAATTAATAGTGCCGCTTAAAAAGTTTATGAAGGAAAATGTCGATATTATAAGAAATGAAGTCAACTATAACGGTGTTTCTGTAATTATAGCACAAAGAGAATGTGTTAAGTTTTATAAAAAAATGTAAATTATGCAAGATAATATAATTTTAGCAGGGGTAGGTGGACAAGGGATTTTGTCAATTGCGGCTGCTTTGGCAATGGGGGCTTTAAATCGAGGATTAAACGTAAAACAGTCTGAAGTGCATGGTATGAGCCAAAGGGGAGGTGCAGTACAATCTCATATCAGAATATCAGATAAAGAAATTTATTCAGTCCTGATTCCTAGGGGGCAGGCTAATGCAATTATTGGGGTTGAACCAATGGAAGCACTGCGTTATATGCCTTTTCTCAACAAAAACGGATATATGGTAACTAGTATCGAACCATATAAAATCCCTAATTATCCTGATATAGATAAGTTAAAAGAAGAATTGAATAGTTTTGGAAATACGATTCTTATTAATGCAGGTAAAATAGCCAAGAAAGCAGGTAATAAGAAAGCTGCTAATATGGTCGTTTTGGGAGCAGCATCTCCATTTTTGTCACTTGAAGATGATATTATTGTCGAAGGGATAAAAACAATATTCGGAGCAAAAGGAGAAAGAATAGTTAATCTGAATCTGGATGCTTTTAATATGGGAAAAGAGTTTGCATTGAATTATACAAGTTTGTAAAAATAAGGCTGTTTTAAAAATCTTAAAACAGCCTTATTGTATATACACATTTTTTATTATTAAACTATTTAATTAGTTTTTAATATGTACCTTGCAGAAAGTCCTCCTGAAGAAACAATAGGATAAAGTCCACCTACTATATTGAGTCCCGGCATCCAATCAAAGCTTAAATTAAGCGGTATTTCATCAAATGTATAATCTATCCCGATAACAGTGTTTACTCCTATTCTTACTCCTGATCTAGTTGCGTAACTAGGGTGAATGCCTCCATTTACTCCTGCACCGACATACCAATAAAGATTATCTACATCTTCTATAGGTTTATGCAGCTCTAATGCAACACCACCAC
>JALVAD010000136.1 GCA_027011385.1 Saprospiraceae bacterium
ATCAAAGTACAAGGAGGTGAAATATCCTTATTGTCAATAAAAGGACAAGAAGACTATATTTCTTTAACAGATATAATGAAAAATTTTGAAGATGAGTTTTCGATATATAGTTGGATGCGTAATTCTAATACTGTTGAATTTTTAGGAGTTTGGGAACAATTACATAATCCTGATTTTAAACCTAACGAATTCGTTACCTTTAAAAACCAAGCTGGTTCAAATAGTTTTAATCTCACTCCAAAAAAATGGATAAATGCCACTAACGCAATTGGTCTAACTGTAAAATCTGGACGATATGGTGGAGGAACTTTTGCACACAAAGACATAGCTGTTAATTTTTGTTATTGGCTTTCTCCTACTTTTCAGCTTTATCTGATTAAAGAATTTCAGCGATTAAAAGAAATTGAAGAAAAAGAAAGATATGAAGCATTAGAGTGGAATATTAAAAGAGTTTTGACAAAAATTAATTACTATGTTCATACTGATGCCATCAAAGATGAACTTATACCGCCTCGTATTGAAAGGAGTAAAACTGTTGGTCTTGTTTATGCTGATGAAGCTGACATATTAAATATGGCTCTATTTGGGATTACTGCTGAACAATGGAGAACTCAGAATAAAAATTTAAAAGGCAATATAAGGGATTATGCAACAACGGAGCAATTACTTGTTCTTGCTAATTTGGAAGCAATTAATGCTGAACTAATACGACAAGGACAAAACAAAGAAAATCGTATTATTAGATTAAATGATGCAGCTATTTCACAAATGACCTCAATCCTAGCGTCACCGAGTATAAAGAAACTGCAAGGAACTTTTAATAAAGATATAAAAGTAAAATAGGCTAAAAGATAAAGGATGAAACTAACATCAATAGATAAATTAACAGACCAAATTATTGGTAGAAAAGGGACACCTGAGCGAGATGTTTTTGAATATGATTTGAGAATGGATATTTTGGGAACAGTAATTAAAGATGCACGTAAGAGAAAAAAATTAACTCAAAATGAGCTTGGAAATTTAATAGGCGTGCAAAAGTCTCAAATTTCTAAACTTGAGAATAATACAAAAAATTTTAGAATTGGAACAATAATTAAAGCTTTGGATGCTCTAGACGCAAAGGTTAAATTGTCAGTTCAATTAGATACAAAGGAAGAATTAATTTTAGCTTAATATAGCAGACAAATACTATTTAAAAGTTAAACAATAAGCATCATTCAGTATAATACTCGGCTAATACAATTAAAAGGGCGAAAAGATAACAAGCGATATGACGCAATGGCAAATTTTCACAGAATTTCTTAGAAATTCTCCTAAAATTTAACATTGCTACTTGTTCAAAATGCTGATAGTTAGAATATTTGCCACCGCGCATATCGCAAGACCGTCAGACTGCGCAAAAACCTAAGAACAAGCTAAAATCACATATTAATAAATTTGGATATATGGGAATAAATTTGTATCTTGTAGTCTAAAACAAAAGACAAAAAGATATGGACTATATACAAGGAATAAGTCGTAATCAGTTGTTTCTGATGAATTTGGATGGGCATGTTTCTCAAGATTCATGGGCAAGAATAATAGATTTATTTGTAAAATTAATGGATTTGGAAAAACTTGGATTTAAAGATGTTCTCAAAAATGAAGGCCGTCCTCCATTTCATTCATCTGTATTATTGAAACTACTATTGTATGGGTATAAAAATAATATAAGATCTTCGCGTAAATTGCAAAAAGCCTGTGAAGTAAATTTAGAAGTAATGTGGTTGTTAGATGGCTTAAAGCCTTCTGCCAGAACTATTGCTTACTTCAGAAAGAAATCTTCAAAAGCAATAAAGAATTTAATGACTGAATTTGTACATATATTGCAGGAATGGGATTTGATAGGTGGACAAACAATAGCGATTGATTCATTTAAAATTAGAGCACAAAATAGTCTTAAGAATAATTTCAATCAGAAGAAAATAGATAGGCATATTGAATACATTGATAATAAAATAGAGCAATACATAGATAAACTTGAGCAAAATAATAGCCTAGATATACTTTCTCACAAATTTATTACTTGATAAAAAATATTCGCTAAGAAATAGAGAAATACACGTTCTATTTAATGACACTGTAAATACGAATATTGACACTGTAAAATCAGAAAATGACACTGTAAATGACACTGTAATTAATTTGATAAAACAGAATAATAATATTACAGCAACTGAAATTTGCGAAAAATTAAATATAAGTTTAAGTACAGCAAAACGAAGATTAAAAAAATTGAAAGAAAGCAGGATAATAAAACGAATAGGAAGCGATAAAACCGGTCATTGGAAAATTATTTAGAAGTATTGAATTATATCTGCACACAACAAGTGATGAAGACAGGATGGTGAAATATACCTAAATCTACTTGAATAGCTTACTTGACATCTCAGTTTTTAAAAGATTATCGTAATTTCACTACTCTGCATATCGCAAGACCGCTCAGCATGCACGAAAAACAGAAAATTTTAAAATTACATATGTTCTCTTGCAGACGCTAAATATACTTTTTGTTATATTTGAGCGATAAAAACATAACGACTTTGAAAATATTGATAGTAAGATTTAGTTCAATCGGGGATATAGTCCTCACCTCCCCTGTCCCTCGCATTGCCAAAGAGCAATTAAAGGCAGAAGTGCATTATATCACAAAGTCCCAATATGTACCATTATTAGAAAACAGTCCCCACATTGACAAAATATATTCATTTGAAAAGAATATTAATGAAGTGATACCTTTGTTAAAAAAAGAAAAATATGATTATATAATCGACCTGCACAATAGTCTAAGATCAAAAATACTGAAATACAAGCTCAAAATAAAGTCAAAAGCCATTGATAAAAAAAATCCTGATAAATGGAAAATGGTAAACCTCAAAAGCAAAATAACTATTCCTCATATCGTAATCAGATATATCGCCCCACTTGAAAGACTGGGCTGTCATAATGACGGAAAAGGATTGGACTTCTTTTATAAAAAGGACAAAATGCTTTTTGAAAAATACAATATCCCAACTCCTTATATTTGTGTCTCGCTTGGGGCAAAACATTTTACTAAAAAAATCCCTATAAATATAATCATAGATATTATATCCAAAATAAATAAAAATATTGTGTTAATTGGGGGTAATGACGTCATAGATGAGGCTATTGAGATTGAAAAAATTATTGATAAGCCACTTGTAAATCTTGTCGGAAAAATCAATATTCCGCAATCTGCTCAGATAATAAATCACTGTGAAAAATTATTGACTGCTGATACAGGAATGATGCACATCGCAGCAGCATTAAAAAAAGAGACTATAGTCCTTTGGGGAAATACCGTACCGGAATTCGGGATGTATCCCTATTATGGAAAACACAAAGTAAAGTCAAGCAATTTTGAAGTTTCAGGACTCAAGTGCAGACCTTGTTCAAAAATCGGCTTTGACAAATGTCCAAAAGGACATTTTAAGTGTATGACTGAGCAAAACATAGAGGAGATTATAAGAAG
>JALVAD010000137.1 GCA_027011385.1 Saprospiraceae bacterium
AATAGATACTATATATATTGACGGAGGATTTAGTAAAAATGAATTATTTTGCAAGATATTAAAAGTAAATTTACCCAATCACCGTGTTTATACAACTGAAATTGCCGGTGGTTCTGCTCTCGGAGCAGCTATAACACTTAATAGTTCAGCTTTCAACTCTGAGGTTTTCAATCGTATTTTGAAGGTAAAAGAAGTCACAGTATAGTAAAATTTATTTATGACCAAAACAATTTTAAAATACAAAGATTTATTACTGAATGTAAAATCTATATATAAATCTGTCAAATATACTTCAAAGACTGTTCCTGCTCCATTCATTGCTGCAATTGAAGAAGAACTGAGTTTTGCAGAAAAAAATTTTGAAGCAAAATACGATATAATCATCATTGAAAAATTTAAAATAGACCGTGTTTTATTGATAAATAAGTATAGATTTGATATAGGACAAGAACTTGTTGAAATATTAAAGAATTCGGAAAAATTAGCACTATTTATATGTACTGCCGGAGAATCAATATCTATTAGAAACAGATATTTGATAAAAAATGAATACCTTTTAGAGGCATATGCCAACGATATAATAGCTAATCTCATCGTGGAAAAAACTGCAGATTATATTTTGAAAAACATCAAATCACAGCACGGTAATACCTCGAATAGATATAGCCCTGGAAATTGCGGTTGGCATACCCTGAATCAAAGAGATTTTTTCGCTCTCTTTCCTTCAATTAAATCAGGTATAAGCTTGACTGACACTCAGATGATGCACCCTGTTAAATCCTTAAATGGAATTATCGGTATTGGCAAAAACACAATCCATCGTCCAAGTAACTGCAATACATGCAGTAGTAAAAATTGTGTTTATCGTAAAAATCATTAAAAAATCAGATAATCATTTGCTTTTAAAACATTTTTATATTAACTTTGTTGGGTTATAAATAAAAATTATTTTAAATATGAAAACATTCAAATTTTTTATTCCGTTAATTGCACTACTTATCATTTCATCTTGCGCTAAAAAAGATATTGAATTAAAAGACGATAGCCAAAAGATTGTTTATAATTCAAAAATGACAAAAGAAGTAATTACTGCTCAAAACACATTTGACCTTTCCAACAGTCTTGCGGAAAATTCCTACAAAGACATATTAAAAAGCGGCTTTGGATTTAGAGATTTTGACTGCGCTGAAATATCAAAAACCAATTCTTTTGGACATTTTCCAAATACATTTACCATTGATTTTGGCGATGGCTGTGATGTTAATGATAGTTTAAACCTTTCCGGTAAAATGATATTGACTTTTTCAGGTTGGTTCAACCACTCAGGAGACTCAATTGTCTTCCATTATGAAAATTTCTACGTAAACGGTAAACATATCGAAGGTGAATTTGTCAAAAAGAATCTCGGAAAAGATCAAGATGGGAACAGGACCTTCTCAAAGCAGATAAAAAATGCAAAAGTTACCTTGGAAAATGGGGATGTATCATCATTCAATTCACTTAGATATGTTAAATATTATAAAAACGATACACCATTTAACATTAGTGATGACGAATTAGGATTTACCGGCAATTTTGATGGTATTACTTCAAATGGTGATAGCTATACAGGGCTTATTAAAAACGAACTCATATTGCCTTTATCATGCGGCTGTGTTGTAAGTGGCGAATTGGAAATTACATACAATTCATCGGATGTATATACCTTGGATTATGGAGATGGTGAGTGCGACAAAGTAGGCACATTGCAATATCCTGATGGAACAACAGAAGAAATCGAAATTTGTAAATAAATTAATTATTTTCAATTTAAATTATAAAAGCCTAACTCTGAGTTGGGCTTTTTTTATTGCTATGCTGCCTCCCAGCCTCTCATTTCTCCACTCTGTTCCAAAACCGGAGTATTTTTTTGCCATGCTGCCCTCTAACTCCCTGTTTCTCCATTTCATTCCGAAACAGGTAGAACCCCAACCCGCACTTTCCTCACAATTCCCATGATAAGCGAATAGCTCTTACCTCACAACTAACAAGAATTCACTTCTCCTGTGCTGATGCACAAGTTCTTTCTCTATCAAGTGAGATTAACTCATTTAACCCGCATTATTCATCCCCCTAACATTTTTCGTAACAAAGTGGAGGAAAATTATATGGGAGAGAGTAAATCATGAGCGGGATGCCAGAGGGGGTAGTTGCACAGAAAACTACATTTTTTTCAGAATATTATCAATCAATTTTTGATTTAATTATAAAATAATTTGATACCTTTGTATCAACCACTTGTAGAATAACAAAAGGGATCAATTTACAATAATAATAAATATAAACCATGAAACGAACAATAGCAATTCTCCTATTCCAATTTTTGATTTCCGCATTTTTAATCTCCCAAAACTCCTTTTTTCAACAAAAAGTTGACTATAATATTTATGCACTTTTATATCCGGATAATAAGACCTTAGATGGGGATATTGAAATCAGTTATACAAATAATTCAAGTGTGGAACTAAATGATCTGTATATCTATCTTTATGCAAATGAATTCAAATCTAATACTACAAAATTAGCTGCTGAATTGATAGAAGAAGAAGAGACCGGCTTATATTTTGCGAAAGATATTGAATTGGGAGGATATAATGAGCTCAATATTTCTACAGACAATAAACCTTTGGATTGGGAATATGCAAATCAAGACAAAACCTTAGTAAAAATACACCTCAAATCTCCTGTCAAAGCTAATGACAAATTTAAATTCAAAATAAAGTACAAACTAAAAATACCTAAGAATATAAATGGTTTTGGATATACCCAAAACAGCTTCCTTATTGCTAATTGGTATCCGAAAGTATTGGTTTTTGATGAAAAGGGCTGGAATATTAAAGAAAAGGCTACTGAGAATCTTCTGTTTTCAGAATTTGGCGATTATAATGTAAGTATCAGAATACCTGAAAATTTTATTGTAAGTTCATCAGGTAAATTAACATCAGAAAAAGAAAAACAATTTCTCAATCAAAATATAATAAATAAACAAGCTGATTCAGTCGTATTTTCATCTGAGGAGCAAGAATACAAAACACTTGAATTCACCGCTAAAAGCATTACTGATTTTACTTGGGTTGCAAGCCTTAAGCTCCTTATAAAAAGTGCTAATATAAAATTGAATGAGGAAAAAGATATAGAATTGAGTATCTATTATGACTCTAGATTGAAGCAAAAGAGAATAGATACTATATTTAAGGAGGCGATAAAAGCAGTAAAATTTTATTCTTCTGAACTTGACTTTTATCCGGGAAACACCTTAAACATTGTGATATCAAAAGCTATTGACGATTATCATATTTACTCAAATATTATAACATTTCCAAAGAAACACCTTCACAGTAATACTAAGACTAGAAGAATGATTGGACATTTGATTGCAGTCCAACTAATAGATAATTCTTTAAATTCAAATAAATACAAGTTTCCATGGATCAGTCATGGTTTAAGTACATTTTATCACATGGATTATCTAGCTCATTTT
>JALVAD010000138.1 GCA_027011385.1 Saprospiraceae bacterium
CAATTGTATTATTCGATGAATTTGATATTAATATACCGAATTGATTTGGCAATATTAAATCTTCAACAGCTCCGATTTTGTTTTCAATGACAGAATTAGTTTTACTATTTTCAGAAAGTAATATTCCGGCGTTTTTATTGCCTACAATAATATTTTTTTGGATACTATTATTGAAGCTTCCATTTGTGATATTGATTCCGTTATCATTAGGAGCTGCTTCATCATTTATATTAGCTCCGAAAACACTAAAAGTTATTTTTGTTCTTTCGCATTTTGGTCCTAACAATTTGATTCCATCACTCTTATTATTAAAGAAAATATTATCATCCAAACTACAATCTGCAGCGGTAATAAGTGCACCTGTAAGATTTTCTTTTAATACACAACGGGTAACTTCGCATTCGTTATTTTGTATATTAATTCCTGCTTTATTAGAACCTGAAATTGTTAATTTGCTTATTTGTATTCCGTCCGCCTCTAATGAAAATACCGGTTCTTCCTTCGAAGCTGCTTTTACAACAGTTTGTGTAGGGCCATTAAATGAAGAAATTTTGAGTTTTTTATCAACAACTACATTTTCTTCATAGATTCCGCTACATAAATTTATACTTTCATTTTCATTCGTATCTTCCACAGCAAGTTGGATTGAAGCGTATTGTTTTTGCTGTTCCTCATTATTTATGCATCCTATTTTTCTTTCTCCCCTTGCCTGACCAATAACGATTCCGGGAATAAATACTGCCGGATTTGCAACGACATAACTGGTTTTAATCTCTATTTTTATAGAAGTCGGGTCAAAAGGACATTTAAGGTCTGTCATTTCATTAAAAAATAATTCTAAATTTAATTGTTTGGTTGTGCCTTTTGCAATTATTAAATTATCGGTTTTGAATTTATAAAATCCGGCTCCCTTTCCGGTTACTTCGTATTTCTCTCCCCAATTCAAAACAGCTTTTTGCAAATAGCTTAAAGCTTTATCATCACCATATATTTTAATTCTAATACTGGCAACGAGCCAATCATCAGGCAAACTAGCTTGTAATGCAAAATCAAATGTATAAGAATCACCACTCGTGGTTATTGGGCATTCAAGGCTATTACTTCCTCCTTTTATTAAAAACCAAGGCGTGAAATTTGCAACAGCAACATTTTCGCATTGGATTCCGGGTTGGCAAGGCTTGTCTTTGTATGTTATCTTTTCTTTTCTATTCGGACTATTTATTGCTCCTGACCATTTATAGAACAGCCAATCACTTGTAGGTATGGCTTCGATATTTAATTCTTTTCCACAACCACCGGATTTGCATTCATCAGGTGTAGTTTTGCATCCGTCACTTGCAGCTTTTGCAGGTGCGATTCCAAATGTAACACAACAAATTCCACCACCATTTTTTTTCTTTTTCTTCTTCTTTTTTCGTACACCACCTCCTCCTTTGGTTTTTTCTTCACCATATTTTATGTATTTATATCCCTCAAGAGTATATATTTCATAAAAGCCATCTTGATTATATATGTCAATTCCAATAGTGCTCAAAGAATGAGAAACATCTACCATACTTATGGTACCATCCGGTAAAGCCATCATCTCATATAAGCTCTGACCTGCAACTCCGGCAAAAATTGTCTCTCCAAATACCTCAATGTCCCATATATTACCCTCACCCGAAGTAGATGCAACTGAGGTAGGTGAATTTGCATTGGAAATTTCGAATATTTCAAGATTCCAAACCGGATTATCAATTTCTCCTGTATTGCTTCCAACATATAAACTATCTCCTTGTGCAAATATTGGAGAAGGTATTCCGTTGGTTTTAACATCACTTAATATCGATGGGGAGGATAGATTTGAAATATCGATAATAATATAGCCATAATTGATATCATCTAATCGATACGTTAAAAAAGCCTTGTTTTTATTATTATCAACAAATATATTATTCGCAACGCCGGGTATCTCAATCGAACTCAATTGATTTGGATTTTGGGGATCAGATATATCCAGTATTTCAAAAGTTTTCTTATCACCATTTATAGTCAGGAATACATAATTTCCGGATGCAAACAATTCATTCGCATGATCCATTGGCTTGTAGGAGCTCAATCCTGAGGCGTTTGAAGGATCTGTAATATCGATGATTACTAAACTGTCTTGCGTAATCGCAATTACTTTGTTGTTTTCTAAAAAGAAATGTGAGATATTTACCCATTCCTGATATTGTTTTATCAATACAGGTTTTTCAGGTTTATTATCGTAAATCCATAATCCATTTCGTGATGAAGCTACAAAATAATTTGAATCAGCCTGCATCCAATTAATACGACCAACTTCATTAAGTTTATTGGATACAGAAGGATTTGAAGAATCCGATACATCAATTTCTTTAAACCCTAGTGAAAATAAAGCTAAATATACTTTATTTTCATCGATATCCATGGAGAAAACACTTGAATACACATTAAAAACTGACTGATTACTTAATTTAACCGGATTAGTTTTATCTGAAATATTAATTATAAAAATATATCCGAAACTAGTGATAATATAAGCTGTATTTTCTTTAACCTTTACTTTTGCAGGGTTTCGAAAATATGTATGATTACCATCAACTGTTTTAGTTTCAATAAAACCTTTTTTAACAGGTAATTCAGGATTTGTAATATCAAAAATATTCAAACCAATATCGGGATATTTTCGAGTTGTAAGATATAAATAATCTCCTACAATATCAATTGATGTTGGCTGAGGCGAATTGAATAAATTAACTAAGCTTAAATTAGATTTGTCTTCTACATTGTAGATAAAAAGTTTCTCTGCTAAATCATCAATTGTGTATAAATATTTGCCCTTGATAAATAAATCATCAGTTTGTTGACCTGTCACATAATTTGAAATAGCTTGAGGGGAATTAACATCAGAAATATCAACAACACTAATGCTTCCAAATCTAGCAATATATGCATAACCGCCTTCAACAAAAATTTTATTGCTTGGTTCATCAAGTTTCATTTTGCTTACCAATATCGGATCCAATGGATTGGTGATGTCAATTATAAAAAGACTATCCGAGACAAGATAAATGTAATCCTCCAATACAAATATGCCTTCTAGGGCTTCTTTAAATTTCAACTCTGCTTTTTTCTCAAAATTCTCTTTGGATTTGTCAACTACAACAAAGTAATTTGCTTGTCCTAAAAATGCATAATCGCCCTTTATTGCACTACATTTGATTTCACCTCCCAAGTGCCCTACATCGATAAATGGATTGTCTTGGGAGAAAATTAAATTAGATAAAAGGATTAAAAAAATAATTGTAACAAGTTTAAGTAGTTTTTTCATTTGTCTGATTTTTTTATTTAACTATGGGGCAAAATTAAACTGTATAATTCATTTCAACTATCACAAAAATTACATATTCTTGTTCAAAAATGACATTTTGCTTAAAACAAAAAAATAATGTATATATATGTCTTTTTTGATTTTTTGATTATATTTGTCTTGTTTCTTTTATTAT
>JALVAD010000139.1 GCA_027011385.1 Saprospiraceae bacterium
AATTAAAATTAATAAATAAAAAAAATTAAGCTATGAAAAAACAATTACTTTTTATGTTTGTATTCATGTTCATTGGGTTTGTTTCCTTTGGACAGGTTACTACTGTAGGTATAATCGGTTCCGCTACTCCAAATGGTTGGGATTCTGATATCGATATGGTACAAGATGCATCTGATACATGTGTGTGGACTCTTGATCTTACACTTGCCGCAGGAGAAGCCAAATTTAGGGCTAATGATGGATGGGATATTAACTGGGGATCACCTGATTTTCCATCAGGGGTAGGAACTCAAGGTGGTGCTAATATACCTGTATTTGCGGGGGAATATACTGTGACTTTTAATTCCTGTACAGGTGAATATACATTTGATGTACATTCTCCAATAGGAATAATCGGTGATGCTACTCCAGGTGGCTGGGATGAGGATACTAATATGTTTGAAGATTCAGCAGGAGTATTTTTTGTTGATTTGGAATTGAAAGTTGGTGGAGCAAAATTCAGAAAAGATGATGATTGGACAGTGAACTGGGGATCTGCTGACTTCCCAAGTGGGGTAGGTACACAGGGTGGAGATAATATTGCAGTATCTAAAGCAGGTAATTATCACATTACATTTGATACTACATCTGGAGCATATAATTTTGAAGAAAAAGTTGAATTTGAATATATTGGTCTAATTGGTGATGCAACACCGGGAGGATGGGATACAGACACTGATATGAAACAAGATGCTAATGATCCTGATGTATGGCAAGTTGATATTACTTTGATCGAGGGAAGTTTTAAATTCAGAGCCAATCATGATTGGGGGTTGAACTGGGGAGGAGGTATCTTTCCAAATGATACAGCTACTGTTAATGGAGATAATATTGTAGCGGTACCCGGTGATTATCGAGTAACCTTTAATACAAATACCTTAATATATAATTTTGTTGAACTCAAGAAGTACGAAGCTGTAGGAATTATTGGCGATGCCACTCCTGGAGGATGGGATGCTGATACTGATTTGTTTCCTAATGAAGATTCTACAATATGGAAGGCAGATATGACTTTGAAAGACGGAGGAGCTAAGTTTAGAGCTAATCACGATTGGACTGTCAATTGGGGAGGTGCAGATTTTCCAAGTGGAATAGGAGAGCAAGATGGTGCAAATATTCCTGTTGTAGCCGGAGATTATCACGTGTCAATAAATACATTGACTGGAGAATATAATTTTGAAGTGTTTGTAGTCTATGATGAAATTTCTATCGTTGGAAAAGATGGTCCTTTTGGAGCTTGGCCTGATGATACACCAAATTTTGATACATATATGACTGTTGATGCTGACAATAATCAACTATGGACAGCAACTGGTGTTACATTGACAGAGGCTGATACTACAGCAGATGATAGTGGCATCAAATTTAGAGCAAATACAGATTGGACTGTAAACTGGGGAGCTAGAGATTTTCCTTCTGGAACAGGAACTCAAGGAGGTCCAAATATTTGGTGTAAAGCAGGAACATATGATGTTACACTTAATAGCTTAACAGGTGAATATGTTTTCACGCCTTCAAGTGGTACAAGTGAGCCTATTGATCCTTCATCTATTTCTGTTTATCCAAATCCGGTAAATCAAATTTTGAATGTTGATATTTCTGCTTTGGATTTTGGTAATCAAGTAGTGGTTAATATATATGATATTAGTGGAAAACTTGTAAATAGAACTGTTACAAATAGCAAGGAATTGATTAAAGTGAATACTTCTGAGTTTAATGAAGGAAATTACTTTATGAATATTACAGGAAATGGAATCCTTGTTGCTAAGAAGTTTACCATTTTGAAATAAATTTAGGTTAACAAATAATTTAAAAGGTGGCTTCAATAAAGAAGCCATCTTTTTTTGTTAGTATTTGACTATCTCATTATTTATTTTTCATTTAGGTTTGACAAATCAATAGTAGATTTAAAAAGATTGAATAACGAGTTTGGAAAAAAACAATTATAATATTTAGAATTTTGAATAATTGGCGTATATTTAGCCAAAAATTATTATTATGTACAAAACGAAAATAGCTGGAGTAGGAAAATTTATTCCTGAAAAAGTGGTGACAAACAAAGATTTAGAACAGTATATGGAGACTTCCGATCAATGGATTAGAGAGAGAACCGGGATTGAGGAAAGGCATTGGCTAAAGCGAGGCGAAGATACAAGTTCTACTATGGCGGCAAAAGCAGCAAAAGATGCGATTAAAATGGCTGGGATTGAACCTGAAGATGTTGATTTTATTATTTTTGCTACTTTGAGTCCTGATTATTTCTTTCCGGGAAATGGTGTTATGTTGCAAAGACATTTGGGGATAACAAAAACAGAAATTCCTGCATTGGATATCAGAAATCAATGCAGTGGATTTGTTTATGGTTTGGAAGTTGCCGATCAATTTATTAAAACAGGCAAATACAAAAATATCTTATTGGTTGGTGCAGAATACCACTCTGGAGGAATGGATATTTCCACTAGGGGTAGGGGAATAAGTGTTCTTTTTGGAGATGGTGCAGGTGCTGTGATTTTACAAGCTACAGAGGAAGAGGGGAAAGGAATACTGGTAACACACATACATTCTGATGGTTCACAAGCTGAGATACTATCAGCTAAAAATCCGGGAATGCATGGTGGATATTATGATGAAGAGGCCTCTGAAGGCGGTTATGATACTAATTCCGATCATCCTTTTGTTCTTGTTACTGAAAAAATGTTAAATGAATCCCTTATTTATCCTTTTATGGAAGGTCAGGCTGTTTTCAAAACAGCAGTTAAGAAATTCCCGGAAGTAATTAGGAAAGCTTTAGCCACTTCTGGATATGATACTAAGGATGTCAATCTTGTTATCCCTCATCAAGCAAATTTGCGTATAAGTCAGTTTGTGCAAAAAATATTGAGATTAAGAGATGATCAAATGTTTAACAATATACAGAAGTATGGTAATACCACCGCGGCATCAATTCCAATCGCGTTGACTGAAGCTATCGAGCAGGGGAAGGTTAAAGATGGTGATTTGTTGGTTATAGCAGCTTTTGGTAGTGGTTTTACTTGGGGAAGTGCTGTTATACGCTGGTAATGTTGCGATTATTTATTTAGAGCTTTTTTACCTTCTTCACTGATCATATCAGGTGTCCAAGGTGGATCGAAAGTAAGGTTTACATTCGTGTCGTAACCAGGGTATGCTTCGTTTACTGTTTGCATAACATTCATGACTATTGAGTCTCCAATCGGGCAAGACGGAGTTGAAAGAGTCATTGTAATATCAAAGTTTTTGTCCCCATCATAATCAATATTATATATGAGACCTAAATCCACTAGATTGATTTCAACTTCAGGGTCTATTACTGTTTTCAGTAACTCTCTAACATCATTTTCTGTCTTCTCGATTTCAGCAGGTGTTTTCATGTTATTACATTTAAATGTATCTTAATTTCAAAGTGCTAAACATATTTATAATAAATAAAGTTGTAAAT
>JALVAD010000140.1 GCA_027011385.1 Saprospiraceae bacterium
TCACTAGATAGTACGACTTACTATATAGAAGGGCATATCTCTTTTGACGATGAAGGAAGAACAATACAGAAATTGGATAAGTATAAAAAGGATGTAAATTACACAAAAATTGAGGATAGTGATTATGTTCCTATGTCAAAGGATCCTACGTTTAAAGAATATGATGGAATGGTCTATATTCAATTCAAAGATATTGAAGGAAATACAGAGCATATAAAGAAGGTAATAGCTCGTTTAGACGAAGAATTAATACATAATAATTCAGCTGTTAATAATGATCTTAATTTTGATAAGGGAGTTGGAATAGCAGAATATTTCATTAAAGACTTTGATGTGGCTTTTCAAACAATATTTAGTTTGTTAGAAAAAGAGGGGATGATTAATAATACACTTCTTGGTCAAAGAGTATATATGGATGGTGATGATTATAATATTGAGATTTTATATCCACTAAAATATGAAGGAACTTTTTGGGGCTTTTAATAAATAGTTCAAATTCCTTACGGAATAATTGTGATTGTCAGTTACTATATTATCTTTTAGTCATAGCTATTGCTCATAAGAATGAATTGGTTTTACAAATCATTAATATTTTATTTAAGTATGGTCGTTTTTTTGTTTTTATTCGGAGGACTAATCGCATGGAATGAAGTAGTTGGAAGTAATTTTGCCGGAAGTTGCTTGGTACGAGCGGATGCCGGAATAAGAATGGCAATATTTGGACAAGTCTTTGGAGGTTTGTTTGCTTTTGTATTAATATTGATGGTTAATTACATTTACAAGGAAAAAATATTTAATTAAAATTATGACCATTGTCTGTCTAATTATTTTTATTCAAAAGAAAAGTCAAAAAATACTTAAACAAGAAATTATAACAGCATTAAAAATTAAAAAAGAATATTTCAATGAGAAAGGAGAATAACATAAAATCATTTAGATAATTATTGGATGAAAAATGTGGACAAAAAGGTACACCAAAACGAGATAATGGGAACAAGAATTTGAATTGTTTAAAATTGGTGTATTAAATGAACAAGCAAGAAAGGAAAAATAATTAACCCAAGCAGAACTCGCAAAAAAATGTGGTACAAATAAATCATATATCTCAAGGATTGAAAATAATGCTTCTGACATTAGGCTCTCAACCTTAATGAAAATTATTCAAAAAGGTTTGGGAGGGAAACTTAAATTAGAATTACAATTATAGTTCATAAGAATGATAATCTCTCTCTGGCTTTAATAGGGTGCATTTCATTTTTTCGCTTTCCCCTATAAAATCAATAGCAAGGTAATATTGCTATTTCTTTTATAAATAGTTTGGGTTATATATGAGAGAGCAAAACCACGACTGTGGTTAAATATGATTAGCCCCGTATGATATGCGAAGTAAATGAGAGAGGAGATATGAACGCCGAAGGAGTTCAATTATCAATGATTATGTTGTATGGATATTCAACTCCTCTGGAGTTGTATTTTGCTTGTTCGGATACCGTGGGTTTCACCCACGGTTATTCACATTTATCCCCTGTCTAGGAAATTTTATCTTTCCATAAAATCGATGGATAGAACTCACAATGCGAAAAAATGAAATGCCCCCCTTTTATATGATATATTGAATTTTATAATATGTTTTTGTATCTTTACGTTTTGAATAGATAAAAGTGTAGAAAAGATGGATAATGTAACATATAATGAAGATAATATAGTTTCTCTTGATTGGAAAGACCATATAAGGCTGAGACCGGGAATGTATATAGGTAAACTCGGAGACGGATCAGCTCCGGACGACGGGATTTATATATTGATAAAAGAGGTTTTGGATAACTCTATTGACGAGTATGTGATGGGTTATGGAAAGAAAGTGGAAGTGAGCATCAAAGACGATAAAGTTACAGTGCGTGACTACGGTAGAGGGATACCATTGGGAAAGGTTGTAGATTGTGTATCCAAGATAAATACAGGTGGTAAATACGATTCCAAGGCATTTAAAAAATCTGTTGGATTGAATGGTGTAGGGACAAAAGCTGTTAATGCATTGTCAGACTATTTTATGGTGAAATCCGTAAGAGACGGCAAAAGCAAAATGGCTGAATTCAAGAAAGGGGAAATCACCAATAATGGTAAGATAGTAAAATCCGACGAGCCAAACGGGACTATTATCGAGTTTATCCCTGATAGTACAATATTCAAAAACTTTCATTTCAGGGCAGAATTTGTAGCGGATATGCTCTGGAATTATGCTTTTTTGAATTCAGGACTTAGACTGAAATTCAATGGAGAAACTATGTACTCCAAAAATGGGCTTTTGGATTTGTTATCCAAAAAAGTCAATGAAAAAAATATAAAGTACCCTATAATCTATCTAAAAGGAGAGGATATTGAAGTTGCCTTGACGCATGCCAATAGCTATGGTGATGATTATTACTCTTTTGTAAACGGGCAATTTACTACTCAAGGAGGAACTCATCTCAATGCTTTTAGAGAAGCTGTAGTAAAAACAATTCGAGACTTTTATAATAAGAATTTTGATTCTAGAGATATACATGCTGGAGTAATCGGGGCAATTAGTGTGAGGATAGAAGATCCTATATTTGAGTCTCAGACCAAAACAAAATTAGGATCCAATAATATAGGACCGGATGGACCGAGTATGAGGGCATTCGTCGGTAATTTTATTTCTACCGAATTGGATAATTTTCTTCATAGAAATGATGAAACAGCCAAAGCTATTTTAGCAAAAATAAAACAGGCGGAAAAAGAGCGTAATGAGATTGCTGGAATAAAGAAAATAGCTCGTAAAAAAGCCAAAGTAGCCAATCTTCACAATAAGAAACTCCGCGATTGTAGGATTCATTACAATATGTCCAAAGGAGATCCGGAGATTAAAGATAAAAGCACAATTTTTATCACGGAGGGTGATTCTGCCAGCGGATCAATCACCAAAGCGAGAAATGTACAGACCGAAGCGGTATTTAGTTTGAGAGGGAAACCTCTTAATTGTTTTGGACTTACTAAGAAGATAGTGTATCAAAACGAAGAATTTAATCTATTGCAACACGCTCTGAATATCGAAGAGGGATTGGAAGGACTTAGGTACAATAGGGTTGTGATTGCTACAGATGCTGATGTGGATGGAATGCATATTAGGTTATTGCTTTTGACATTTTTCTTACAATTTTTTCCGGAGTTGGTGACTCACAACCATCTGTTTATTTTGGAGACCCCATTATTTAGAGTTAGGGATAAAAAACAGACATTTTACTGTTATTCAGAGGAAGAAAAACAAACAGCTATAAATAAGTTAAGGGGTAAAGCTGAAATCACTCGATTCAAAGGTTTAGGTGAGATATCACCTGATGAGTTTGGAGGATTTATTGGAGACGATATCCGCTTAAGCCCTGTCAATCTCCAAAGTTCAACTGAAGTAGAGGAGTTATTGTCCTATTATATGGGTAAAAACACACCTTCCAGACAAGAATTTATTATCGGAAATCTTAAGGTAGAACTCAATGATTTTGAAGATGAATTGAAGAAGGATAAGATTAAAGTAGGAGTAGGAGCTTAACTCGAATTCAGAACTGGTACGTACCCCTTCCCTTGCTAAGGGAAGGGTCGGGGATGGGTTCTGATGTCCGAATTGAGTTGAAGGTCTCTGACCTCTCAAATTTACTATTGACATTTTGAATTCTCACTCTTAAAACCCGTGAATATTACAGCTTAAGATACCAAACTTATCAATAACTTTTTCAATTTATCACATTAAACAAAACATTACTTTTAATCTTCATTTTTGAATTATCATATAAAAACAATTTTTTTATATCAACATCAGAGTTGACTTCCGGATGATATTTGTAGTATTCCCTTGGCGGTATTGTGACACTATCATTTGAATTTGGAATAGTACTGTTTGACCAATTACCTGATGTATGCCACATATTGCTTTCTTTGCCAATCCAATAAATTCCGAATTCGTAAGCTCCCAAATCAATAGTATGTAATAACGGGCGAGGAACACTATCCAAATCAATCAAAGGCGCATTCATCTCTATTCCATTGTCAATACATTGTGAAATACTTTGCAAATGATAATCATGCGCTGAAATATTTATAAATTTCGGATCAAATGTCATTATAGCAGTTCCGCTTGGAGCACTAAATCCGTTATTGAAAAAATCCGAGTATGAGATATCAATATTAAGAGGATATGAAACCCCTTGATGATATGCTGTCCTGTAATAATTCTGCACATTGGTAATAATCGAATTAACCAATTTGTTGTGATTATTGGATCTATCGCAATTGAACAAATAATCTCCTCCGTCTATTACACAATTTATTATTGTATTGCTGTCGCAAATAGATTCCAATTCGTAATAAAAGAAATCTATTACATTTTCAGATGTATTTTGAAATAAACAATTTTCAAATACATTATGTCGTCCTGCATATTGGGCTCCTTCGTCTTCACCTGTATCATAAAACAAAATCGCACTAAGGGTGTTTATCGCTTTACACCCTTTAAAAGTGTTGTAGCTTGCTCCATCCCTTACGGCAAATCCATATAAACCTTGAATTGTGCATTTTGAAAATACATTGTTTTTACATCCTCTATGCCGGACATAAAATCCTCCGCCAAGATTTTTAGCAGTACTGTTTTTAACTAAATTGTTTTCACAATTTCCTTTAAAACCTATTCCGTGCCCATCATGATCCAGATTACCGATGCGTTCAGCATAACAACTGTCAAGTATATTATTGTTGCCTTCGAGTACAATATAATAATCCATAGCGGCATTACCGGCATTTTGATCGCAATAGACTTTACAATTAAGTATTTTATTAGAATCACCAACAATAGAAATACCCTCGGCAGCTGCATTTTCTATAAAACAATCTTTTAAAATATTATTGTCACCACCATTCCCGTCATCATCAGGACTAAATGTAAAACCACTACCATCATAAGAATCACTGACATCCCCAAAGTCGGTTGCAGTAATATTTTCCAATGTTATATTTGAGGCATTCCATCCGTCAATACCTTGTTCATAAGAAGTAAGTTGAATGCTTTTTAAATCAATAAATTTTTGTGAATATAATGCAATTGCAACTCCTGTAGTTCTATTCCCACCGTTCAAAAGAGGCATAATAGCCGGATCAAGCGGGTCACCAAATTGGTGTTCAAGGTCTGGATTATCACCCGGAGTATTTTGGTATCCTGCAAATATGATATGCGATATACCGGTTCCACTTTTTTCAAATACTACATTTTCATTTCCATAATTGCCGGCTTTGATATAAACCGTATCGCCCGGCGCAACGGGACTTGCTGCCGATGCGGCATAAGTGATTGTACGCCATGCTTGAGCCTCACTTGTACCTGAATTGTTGTCATTTCCGGTAGTCGAAACATAAAATGTTCTTCCGAGACGTGTAGTTCCTTTCAATATACCGGTTCCAAAACTTGTCGCCCACACTTCGTTGTGATCATAAGGATTGAAAAATATACGCATTGGTTGGGCAAAAGGAAAATTCAATTGCATAAAACCGGGATTTGATTGAGAAATATCCGATGAATACCACAATCCTTGTGTTTCAGTTGTGATATATGCAATGTCGGGAAAATCGGGATGAATACTCAAAGAATTTACCCTGTAAAGATTATTGAGTCTGGTCCAATTCACACCGCGGTCAGTTGTTTTGAACACTCCTCCTACTTCATTTGGGTAATGTCCCCAATGACTAAAAACACAGGCATACCAAGTGTTTTGAGCGGGATCATGGGGGTCAATTATCACGTCTTTTGTCCAGCGATACATATCAGGATGATAGCGATCATACCAAGTTGTTCCATTGTCAGTACTGTAAAACACTCCTGAACTTTCCGTGAAATCTCCTGATGAATTTATTCTGCCCGAATAACTACAAACCAAAGTATTGTCAGATAATATTCTAATATTGAAAGGATGCCCTTCGGTACGAGGAGGATTTGAAAGTTTGCTCCAGTTTGCTCCCGAATCGGAAGAATAAAATATACCACCATCAGTGCTATGGACAACACTTGCATACATTTTGTCAGAATCATTTGGTGACAAAGCAATCCACACTACGGGATGCCCGAAGTCATACAGCATTGACCAAGTAAAACCATTATCGTCCGATTGCAAAATGGCTCCGGTTCCACCATCAATTCTTGAGTCTTCCAAATATGTACTTTGGTATAAATCATGAATCGAAGAAACCGCTGCAAATAGTTTTCCGGTATCGGCTCTTTTAACTACCTGATACGTGCTATTGTAATCATTGCCTGAATAGTTTTTGTTCCAACTTTTACCTCCATCCGCACTTTTAATACCTGTGAAATCGGTGTAACTGGCAAATATACTGTCTTTATCAATCCATGTCAACCACCAGGAACTTGTTACTTCTAATCCGTTAGAGTGATAATCCAATCCTTTCGGCGTTTGGCTTCCGGGAGGATTGCTTTCATTTTGGGGAACATATATTTGTTGCCAACTATTTCCGCCGTTTCTTGAAGTATGTGCAAATCCCCAATCGGTTACTACTACAATATCCGGATTATTCGGGCAAACATCAATGCCTAAAATAGATTCAGCCCAGCTCCAATCCAAATCTCCATTATCTCCCATCCAACCGGTAGCGATATTTTGATTGTTGGTTGTTAGAAATGTATTTGCCCAAGAATTTCCCCCATCGGATGATTTATAGACGATTTTATTTGCTCCGTTTTCATCTGCACCAGCCATATAAACTATGTCAATATCATCAGCTGCCATAGCAACAAAATATGGAAAGTCTCCTGAATTTATACCATTATTTGCCCGTTTCCAACCATTGTTATCAGGATAATTGAGTCTAAAAACATCCGCTTCATCCGACCAATAATCAACCGGATTAAGGTCTGGCCACATATCACCGGAAAGCCTTGCAACACAAAACAAACGTGCATTTCCGTCTTGTTTAGCACCTGTAAGTGTTAATATCCCGAAATTCGCAGGCATTTCATCATTAAAATTTTCAAGATTAAAACTATTACCATTATCATGTGAAGTTAGTAAACCGTCGATGCAACCAATGAAAATATCATTTCCATCCCAAAATACACCACCGACATATAAATCATTGGCTGTATAAATTTGCGTAAAAGAAGCACCACCATCATCGGAATAATATAATTCCGAATAGCTACTCAAAATCACTCTTTTGGTACTATTGGGGTCGGCAAATAAATAATATGTTTCTGCAGAAGTCGGATCCCCTGTCAGTCCCGACCAAGTTTTTCCTCCATCTATGCTTTTTACGGGTGTTCTTTCATTGGGCCATGGATAATTGGCTATTGAATAAAGGGTATCGGGAGAACTTGTAAAATTTATTTTACTTTCAATATTAGCTCTTATCTGTCTAAAATCCAATAAATCCCAACTTTCCCCTTCGTCTTTGGAATTGTAAATTCCACTCATATCACAAGCAATATAAATTTCTTTATTATCAAAAGGACTTATTGAAGGAGAAAACATTGCTCCACCGCCACCTAAACCTGAATGCACCCATTCACCCGGTTGTCCTTCATCAATCACTACGATATTGGATATATTGGATGTAGTAGTATCACCGTCATTGTCTATTGCTTTGGCTGTTATGGCATAATTTCCTTCACTTGGTTTTAGCCATTTATATTCATAAGGTGCTGATACATCTTCTCCGAGAAAAGTATTTCCGGCATAAAACATCACTTTTACTACAAATCCATCCGGATCAGAAGCATTTGCCGACATGGAAATATCTTCTCCTATCAAGTAGGTTGAACCCGTAACAGGTGATAGAAGTGTGACAATCGGAGCATCACTGACTTCAACCAAATTACTATACTCAAAAGTAAAACTATCAATAGAATTGGAATATTCAAGAAAACTTATTGTACTAAAAATGATGATAAGAAAAACACGTAAAGAATATATTTGTAGTTTCATATTAAAAAACCGGTTAAAAAATTAACAAAACAATTATATGAGAGATGGTATACCTACCTTAAATGCTGCAATAGGGTGAATCTAAAAAATGAAATATTTTTACTCTAAACAAGAAATCAAGTTCTATTTTTTTACATCTGCATAAAAGCAGATGCTTAATATTCAAATATTGTCTAATATGTTTACTCGTTTTTTGCTAAAACATTAGTTGCTAATAGATCAAAGTTCTTTTCCTGTGTATATCCAACCTACTACCAATCCGTAGATAATCATTTGAAGCATTCCATAAAAGAACCATTGCCAAATCATCGAAGCACTTATGTTGTATAGGGCGTATTGATTGAACATACCACCACCTTCCATCATCAAACCTACTAAAAATCCAAAACACAAACCTGCAACTATTCCATCTTTGAAATGACCTTTCCTGAAAAAATGAAAAATATAAACAAATAACAAAGAAAACACAATACTAGTAACCCATAATATCCACATTAAATCTTGCATATTTGGTCTCCAAATTCCTTTCATTTGGTCATATTGTGCAGCCAATAAATTACCATGTATGGCAATATCCAAAACCTGCTTGACTATAAATACGGCTACTACTGCAATAAAAAACCGTTTAGTATTAAAATCTTTCATATCAATGTACTTTTTTATTAAAAGTTAAATTTAATATTTTTATTAGAATTAACAAATATTTTCAAAGTATTTTTGATTCTTGCCTGTTTTTCTTTTGGATTCTTATTTGATGTTCGATTAATATTTTGGTATATTTATTAGTTTAAGATATTTATCCTGTTTATAGAAAATACACCTCTTTTGTCTTAGAAGTATCGAATATTTATCGGTTTGGAATAAACGCTTTAAGCGTATTTCATTTTTTTTGGTTTTGCAGTTTATTCTCCTAATTCATTATCAAATACCATACGGGATGGGCATGAGTTAAAATGGTGAATAAAGCAAAATGTGCCCCTTATTATTGAAGTGTTTTTATCATAAATTTAAACGGGAATCCGTAGATTTCAAATCCGTGTTTTTTGTAAAATTCTTGTGCATCTTTGGTATGTAGATAGTGATTTTTTACATTGACCAAATCTTTATGATGGTATATTTTATCAATTAACTCACTACCGAAATTTTGCCCTCGAAATCTTTCATCAATAAATACATCCATTAGATAAGAAAAAACAACTTTATCGGTTACTACCCTTGCAAATCCCATTTGTTTTCCATCGATATACATGCCAAAACACAAGGAGTTATTTATACTTTCTTTTATCTCATCGATGGTTCTAGAATGTGCCCAATAAGTTCTGCTAAGTACATCGAAAATATAATCGATATCCAATTTCTTTTTGTCTGTGGAGATTAGTGCCATTTTATCTTTTTATTTTTATAACAAGAAATAAATTATCGCAGTACTGAATAATATTTGAATCAAAAATATAATACTTGCTATTTGCAACGCCATCTTACCGCTTGACAAAATACTTTTCAATGTTATCCTAAGACCGATTCCTGCCATTGCTATAATAAGGGAGTAATGACTGATTTTTTTGATCATTTCTATGCTTTCTTTTGGTAATAAATGTAGTGTAGGTATTAAGGAAAACAATATAAAGCCAATAATAAAAACTGGCATTTTAGGAAGTTTAAATTTTTGTTTGTCTCCCTTAATTTTTTCTTTAAAACTAAACAATAGCACAAGTACCAAAGGGAAAAGCATCAATATTCTGGTCATTTTTACTATTGTGGCTATGTGCCCTGCTTCAGGGCTTATCGAAAATCCGGCTGCAACGACTTGCCCTACTGCTTGAAGTGTATTGCCAATTGCGATGCCTGATTTTAAGTCCCCAAATCCTAAAACTATATTTGTAATGAAAGGTAAAAGGAATATTCCAATAGTTCCAAGGAAATTTACAATCGCAACTGAAAGACCTACATCCTCTTTTTCTGTACCAATTATTTTTTCAGTGGCTGCAATAGCTGAACTGCCGCAAACTCCATTGCCAATGCCCAATAACAATGCAAGCTTAGGATTAAAATTGAATATTTTGGAAAGTATAACAGCTGAAGATATGGTTACGCCCATTGCAATTATCACAAAAAATACTGTTTTAATACCCAATTCTTGTAAAATGGTGAAATTTAGATTTACCCCCATCAATGCAATTGCAAATGACAAAATATGTTTTTCACTAAATGATATACCAGGATTAAACTTCTCCCCAAGCTTCAGTATGTTGCCAATTATTATGCCTAGTACTATTGCAATTGCTACAGCTCCCAGCGGAATAAATGATGACAAGTATAATGCTATTATCCCTATAATTAAACACAAAATCACACCATATCCAATCTTCACAAAATTCATAAAAAATAATTTTTTATTTTACAATTAGTGTTCTAATGAGTATCGTTTAATAAAATATTACAAGTTTCACAGACCTTGTTAGCCCCCTCGTAATCGTTATTATATTCTCTTAACAAGCCGCCACACTTAGGGCAATAATCCATTGTTTCAAAATAAGTATGCCACCAATAATAGCACTTCCGGATTTTATTTAGTCCATTGACTATATCGTATCCCAATCTATTCAAGAGACTATTGGTATCTGATAATTCTTCCTGATTTTCTTCGGTGTTTAGTGTCAAGTCAAGCATACTCATTCACGCCAAGTATTCGTTCTTTTTGCCGATAGCTGTATTAATAATTTCCACCATAGCTACGGCTATGCTGAAAATTATATGCTTTGTTCTCGACAAAAATAACATCAACTTACACGAATTATTACACTTGACTTGACACTAGCCATTTTTCATACTCATTCTTATATTTCTCTTTCCATATTCCTGTATCATTATGAATGGAGTTAGGAACACCTTCCAACATAACATTCTGATTGCAATTGGAGCAAACAATAGAACAGTCAGAAAACTGAAATTGCAGAACTATTGGATATTCTTTGTCGCAACTACATTTCATTCTACTACTATACTCTCAATCGTATCTCCCATTCTTATTGAATTTACCACATCCTGATCTGCTTCGCTTTTTACTTTACCAAATACAGTATGGTTTCCGTCCAACCAAGGCGTTTCAATATGAGTGATGAAAAATTGACTTCCGTTTGTTCCTGGACCTGCATTTGCCATTGACAATATGCCTGGAGAGTCATGTTTTAATTCAGGGTGAAACTCATCTTCAAAATTATAGCCGGGACCTCCCATACCATTGCCATTGGGGCATCCTCCTTGAATCATAAAGTCGTCAATAACTCTGTGGAATGTTAATCCATCATAATATCCTGCATTCGCCAAACCGATAAAGTTGGCTACTGTCTTAGGGGTTTTAGTTGCAAATAACTCCAGATTGATATCTCCTTTATTAGTTTTAATAACAATGGAAATATCATTATCAAACTTTGCTGAACTTATTGCATCTAGCATTTCTTGCTTGTTTATTTTATCTATTGCAGACATTTTATTAGTTTTTTATTAAAAAAATGCAAAATTAAACTTTAGATTAATTTAACCCGCATTATTCACGGATTTTCGTAGTGAGAGTTCAAAATACCAATAGTAAAGGGAAGCGCAAGAATTTTTTTCCCGAGTAAAAGGACACCCATTTTTGAGGCATAAAATTTTTTAGCATTTCCTTTAATTGCAGGTAGTTTGAGTTCGTAATAGAAATACTTCTGAATATTCAGGTTAAAT